>JBDTXF010000382.1:0-3772 GCA_040006355.1 Nocardioidaceae bacterium
CCGCGCAGGAGGTCGACGCCGAGCTGGCCGAGGCCGAGGCCGAGGCCGGCATCGAGCGCGACGAGTCCGACGAGGAGGCGGTCGACGAGTCCGCCGTGGCCGGCGACGACGCCTCTGCCGGGGAGACGTCCGAGGGCGCATGAGTCCCCTGTGGTCGGGCCGGCGATGACCGAGCCCCTGTGGCTGGTCGTCGGCCTGGGCAACCCGGGCCCGACGTACGCCGGCAACCGGCACAACGTCGGTCACCTGGTCGTGCATGAGCTCGCGGAGCGCGTCGGTGGCACGTTCCGGTCCCACAGGACCGGGCGCGCCGACGTCATCGAGGGCCGGCTCGGTGGACCGGGCGGCCCGCGGGTGGTGCTCACCCGACCGCGCAGCTTCATGAACGAGTCCGGGGGACCCACCGCGGCGCTGGCCTCCTTCTACAAGGTGCCGGTGGAGCGGGTGGTCGCCGTGCACGACGAGCTCGACCTGCCGTTCGACTCGATGCGGGTGAAGCTCGGTGGCGGCGACAACGGCCACAACGGGCTGAAGTCGATGCGGGCGTCCCTGGGATCCGGGGAGTTCTACCGCGTCCGGGTCGGCATCGGGCGCCCGCCCGGGCGGCAGTCACCGGCCGACTTCGTGCTGTCGGACTACTCGACCGTCGAGCGCAAGGTGCTGCCGTTCCAGGTCGACCGGGCCGCGGACGCTGTCGAGACGCTGATCTCCGAGGGGCTCGAGCAGTCCCAGACCCGGTTCAACGACTGACCGGACGGCCGTTCGGGGTGCCGCACGGTGACCATGGTCTCCCCGGAGTCGCGGCCGGCCGTGACTCCGATCACCCGACGAGGGTGTGACGGGTAAAAAGTCGCGGATCGTCCGATTAATCCTGCGCCAGGGGCCCCCAGCGCTTGCATTTGCGAGCCACAGGCCCAAACATGTACGGAAGGACTTTCGGGGGCGGAAGTCACAGCATCAGGGGCACGCCATTCAGACACCCGGCACGGCTACTGCACGACGGCCGGCCGGTCGTCGCACGATCCGACCAAGATCGCAGCATGGTTTCGCGCGCACTCTGCACGGTATGGGACCGGGGGGGACCATGTCAGTCACACCTCTGGGCACACCAGAGCCACGTGGGTCCGTTGAGCCACCACGTGTCGAGGACACCTCGACGCAGACGCGGCTGCGGGTGGTTCGCGACTTCCGGTTCCGGGGCCGGCGTCGCCCGTCCACCGGGGCGCCGTTCTTGATCGGGCTGGTGCCCGCGCTCTTCGTGGCCTTCTTCGCCCAGGGCAACCTGGTGCCGTGGCTCTGTGCCGGCGCGTGGTTCCTCGCGGCCGCCGCGCAGGCGGGCCTCCAGCGCCGCGACGTGGCGCCCCGCACCCAGGCTCGTTCCGACCTCAGGGTCGGCGGGTTCCTGGTCTCCGTCGTGGCCCTCGCCGCCGTTGCCGGGCTGCTCTCGATCCCGGACGCCCGCAAGAGCGTCGCGGTCGTCCTGGTCGCGGTCGCCTCGACCATGGCCGTGCGCTTCGTCCAGCCCCGTCGCTCGGTCTTGCAGCGGGTGGTGCTCGTCGGCACCGAGGACGACGTCGAGTCCTACGCAGACTCCGTGCGGGGCACCGACGTGCTGGTCGCCGGGTGCTACGTCGTGGATGCCGGGTCGGCGGTCGCTGTGCAGCCCAGTCTCGGGGTGCCGACCACCACCAGCGTGGAGACCCTCGACGAGCTCGTCACCACCGTCACAGCCGACGTGGTCCTGGTCCTGCCGGGGCACGCCACCGGCGCCGAGGTCGTCCGTCGGCTGAGCTGGGCGCTCGAGGACAACCCGGTGTCCGTGGGTGTGCTGACCCCGGTCTCGTCGGTCGCTGCGCACCGGCTGCACACCAGCGAGCTCGGTGATCGCGCCGTGCTCGAGATCGGTGCGGTGGGGGCCTCGGCCCTGCAGGCACGGGCCAAGCATGCCCTCGACCGGTTCGGTGCCGCGGTGCTCCTGCTGGTCGTCTCCCCGCTGCTGCTGCTGATGGTCGCGGCCGTGCGGCTGGACAGCACGGGCTCCGGCCTGTTCGTGCAGACCCGGGTCGGACGGCACGGCAAGCCCTTCCGGATGTTCAAGCTGCGCAGCATGTACGCCGACGCCGAGTCGATGAAGCATGCCCTCCTCGAGCACAACGAGGCGGACGGCGTGCTCTTCAAGATCCAACGGGACCCTCGGGTCACCCGGGTCGGCTACTGGCTGCGTCGCTCGTCGCTCGACGAGCTGCCGCAGCTGCTCAACGTGCTCCGCGGCGAGATGTCGCTGATCGGGCCGCGTCCCGCGCTGCCCTCCGAGGTCGCGGCCTACGACGCGGACGCCCGCCGGCGGCTGGTCGTGAAGCCCGGCATCACCGGTCTGTGGCAGGTCAGCGGACGCTCGGACCTGCAGTGGGACGAGTCGCTCAAGCTGGACCTCTACTACGCCGACAACTGGCGCCTGGTCGACGACTTCGCGATCGCGGCCCGGACCGTCTCGGCGGTCACGATGGCGCGCGGCGCCTACTAGGAGACCGCCCTCCCCCTTGCCCGGGCCCGACAGGTGGTCGGGGTGCCGGCCCGGACGCCCGTGAGAGAGTGGGCGCGTGTTCACCACCCCCGAGCCGTCCGCGGCCGTCGCGACCGATGACCATGCCTTCGCCGCCTGGGCGGCCACCGTCGCCGGTGACCTGCTGACCGAGGTCCGCGGCCAGGGGCTGGAGGGCAAGGCCCTCAAGGACGCCGGCGACATGGCTGCCCACGAGCTGCTGATGGAGCTGTGCGCGCGGCACCGTCCCGACGACGCGGTGATGTCGGAGGAGAGCACCGCCAGCATCCAGGACGTCGCCCGGCTGGACGCGAAGCGGGTCTGGATCATCGACCCCCTGGACGGCACCCGCGAGTTCTCCGAGCCGCCGCGCGACGACTGGGCGGTGCACGTGGCCCTGTGGCAGGAGGGCGACCTGGTCGCCGGCGCGGTCGCCCAACCGGGCCTGCACACCACGTTCGAGACCGGGCACCCGCCGCTGGTGCCGCCGCGGACGGCCGAGCGGCCGCGGGTCGCCGTGAGCCGCACCCGGCCGCCGGCCTTCGTCGAGGCGATGGCCGAGGAGCTGGGCTTCGACCTCGTCCCGATGGGCTCGGCCGGCGCCAAGGTGATCTCGGTGGTGCGTGACGTGACCGACGCCTACGTGCACGCCGGCGGGATGTATGAGTGGGACTCCGCAGCCCCGGTCGCCGTCGCGCGGTCGGCCGGACTGCACACCTCGCGCATCGACGGCTCACCGCTGGTCTACAACCAGCAGAACGTCTGGCTCCCCGACCTGGTGGTCTGCCGCCCCGAGCTCGCGGACTCGATCTTGGACTACATCAGCCGCACCGGGGTGGAGTGAGCGCCCACCCGGCTGTGCCCCCGGTTGTGCCCCGAGTCGTGCCCCGAGTCGTGCCCCGAGTTGTGCCCCGGGTTGTGCTCTGGGACGCCGACGGGGTGCTCCAGCGCGTCCCCCACGGCTGGGAGGAGTCGATGCGACCGGCCGTCGAGGGCCGCATCGAGGACGTGGACGGCTTCCTGTCCCGGATGTCAGGGCAGCCCGCGACCATCTCTTATCTCTTGAGGCAGACGACGCTTCACTCGAGCTCTTAGACGCGGAGATCCACATGATTGCCGAGGGCCGACGCCTCGTCCAGCGCAAATCCCTTCGCATCAAGCTCTCAATGGGCCTTCCGGTGGTGGCGGACACGGCCCCGCCCTCGGTCCAGCTGGTGTTGGACTTGTTGA
>JBDTXF010000383.1:0-3771 GCA_040006355.1 Nocardioidaceae bacterium
GCCCCTCCCGCCCGAAGTAGGCGTGCAGCAGGTAGACCATCGCCCACAGGTGGCGTCCCTCCTCGACGTTGACCTGGAACAGGTTGCGCAGGTCGTAGAGGCTCGGCGCGGTGTTGCCGAGCACCCGCTGCTGCTCGACGGACGCCGGCTCGGTGTCCCCCTGGACCACGATCAGCCGCATCAGGTCCGCCCGGTGCTCGCCGGGCACCTCCTGCCAGGCCGCCTTGCCCTTGTGCTTGCCGAAGGCCACCGTGCGATCGGGGTCCTGCTCGGCCAGGAAGATGCCCCAGCGGTAGTCCTCCATCGGCACGTGGTCGAAGTGCGCCCAGCCGTCCCGGCCGACCGCTATCGCGGTCCGGAGGTAGACGTCCTTGGTCGGCAGCGAGGGCCCGAGGGTCTTCCACCAGTCGATGAACTTCGGCTGCCAGCCCTCGAGAGCACGCTGCAGCCGTCGGTCGCCGGCGAGGTTGACGTTGTTCGGGATCCGCTCGGAGTAGTCGATCTTGCTGAGTGGGCCGGAGGGCGAGGGCGCTGCGCCGGTGCGGTCATCCGTGGTGGTCATCATCAAGTTCTACACTTCGATGTCGATTGTGCCAAGTGTTTGTCGACTGTTTCTGCCCACCCGCCGGCGGCGGGAGCCCGCGCGGGATACTGCGGGGATGAGCGACTCCCCCGAGACCGACGCCCCAGCCGGCGCCCCAGCCGACGCCCCAGCCGACGCCCCGGCCGATGCCCTGGCCGGCGGCCAGCCGGACACCGACATCACCGGCGACTTCGTGCGGCACCTCGGTGTCGAGTTCGTCGAGCTGAGCAAGGACAAGGTGGTCGCCACCTGGGTCGCCCGGCCAGAGCTCCACCAGCCCTACGGGATCGTGCACGGCGGGGTGCACTGCAGCGTCATCGAGACGCTCGCCAGCGTCGGGGCGGCGCTGTGGATGGGCGACCGCGGCCAGGTGGTCGGGGTGAACAACAACACCGACTTCTACCGCGCGGTCCGCGAGGGCACGCTGACCTCGACCGCGACCCCGCTGCACCGTGGCCGCTCGCAGCAGGTCTGGCTCGTCGAGACGGTGTCCGAGGACGGCAGGCTCGCGGCCCGCGGCCAGGTGCGGCTGCAGAACCTCACCGCCTGACCCCCTCCTGACCCCTTCGGGTCCCGGCGGCTAGCGGGCCGTCATCGGTCCGCCGTCGCGGCCGTAGGAGACCGCGACGATCTCGGCCACCACCGACAGCGCGATCTCACCCGGTGCCTTGCCGCCGGTGTTCAGCCCGGCCGGGACCCGCAGCCGGGCGAGCACCTCCGGCGCCAGGGACTCCTCGAGCGCGGCGAACACGTGCTCGGCGCGACGGCGGCTGCCCATCATCGCCACGTAGCCCGCGTCGCCGCCGAGCGCGAGCCGCAGCAGGGCGTCGGCCCCGGGGGCGTCGTGGTCGCACAGCACCAGCGCGTCCGACTGCGCGAGCGGGTGCTCGGTCAACCACTGGACCGGGGTGGGCTCGACCCCCTCGTCGACCAGCAGCGTCGTACGCCGCCCGGCGACCGTCGCGATCTCGACCACGGCGCGGCCGATCGGGTTGTCCGAGACGACCACGACCCGGCCGTGCTCGGGACTGTCGTCGGACCAGGGCTGCTCGCGGTCGTTGCTCATGGGGCGACGCTACCGGCGACTGGCAGACTCGGGGAGTGATCCTCGACGGCGGCCTGTCCAACGCGCTGGTGGCCCGCGGGCACGACCTGTCCGAACCCCTCTGGACGGCCGCCCTGCTGCGGGACGCACCAGGAGAGATAGCCGCGGTGCACCGGGCCTACTACGAGGCCGGCGCCGACGTCGCGACCACGGCGAGCTACCAGGCGAGCGTGCCCGGCCTCGAGCGCGCCGGCCTGTCCCGGTCCTCGGCGCAGTCACTGCTGCGAGGCAGCGTGAGGCTCGCCCGCGAGGTGCGCGACGAGCTCACCAGTCCCGGGCGACCGCTGCTCGTCGCCGCGTCGGTGGGGCCCTACGGCGCGGTGCTCGCGGACGGCTCGGAGTATCACGGCCGCTACGGGCTGACCCCCTCGCAGCTGCGGGACTTCCACCTGCCCCGCCTCGAGCTGCTGGTCTCGGCGGGCCCCGACCTGCTCGCCGTGGAGACCCTGCCCGACGCCGACGAGGCCGCCGTCCTGGTGCCGCTGCTCGACGAGCTGGGGATCCCGGCGTGGGTGTCGTTCTCGTGTGACGGGACGCGGACCCGGGCCGGCCAGAAGCTCGAGGAGGCGTTCGCCGTGGTGGCCTCCAGCACGTCCGTGGTCGCCGCCGGGGTCAACTGCTGCCGCCCCGACGACGTGCTCCCCGCGCTCGAGATCGCCCGCGCCGTCACCGGGAAGGCCGGCGTGGCCTACCCGAACAGCGGCCAGGGCTGGGACAGCGGCACCCACACGTGGAGCGGCCCGACGTCGTACGACGTGCGGCTGGCGCCCTCCTGGGTGGCCGCGGGCGCGACGTACGTCGGTGGGTGCTGCGAGGTCGGCCCGGCCGACATCGCGGCCCTGGCCGACGTGCTCCGATGACTTTCCAGGGCGACCGGGGTCTACCCCGCACCGATAGCAGAGAGGGGTCCGCCATGTTGGCTGACAGCGAGGCGTTCAGCGGGTTCTCGGTGGGCGACCCGGTCGCGGCGCGAGCGTTCTACGCCGACGTCCTCGGGCTGCGCGTCGAGGACGGCGAGCAGGGCTTCTTCACCCTCAGGACGGGGACGTCCTCCCCCGGGGTGCTGGTCTACCCGAGCCCGCAGCACCGGCCCGGGTCCTTCACCGTGCTGAACTTCCCGGTCCCCGACATCGAGGCGGCCGTCGACGAGCTGACCGCTCGGGGCGTGCGGTTCGAGAGATACGAAGGCACCCCGATGTCCACCGACGAGAAGGGCATCTTCCGCAAGGGTGGTCCCCTGATCGCGTGGTTCAGCGACCCGGCCGGCAACACCCTGTCCGTCATCGAGCAGTGAGGAGCACCGTCATGAGCGGCATCATCACCACCTGCCTGTGGTTCGACACCGAGGGCGAGGAGGCCGCCGAGTTCTACTGCTCGGTGATCCCGAACTCCCAGGTCCTCGAGGTCTACCGCTACGGCGACGCCGGCCCCGGTCCCGCCGGGACGGCGATGACGGTGAGCTTCGAGCTGGACGGCAAGCCCTACGTCGCCCTCAACGGCGGCCCGGAGCACCACTTCACCGAGGCCTTCTCGCTGCAGGTGAGCTGCGCCGACCAGGACGAGGTGGACCACTACTGGGACACCCTGTCGGCCGGTGGCTCCGAGGGCCCCTGCGGCTGGGTCAAGGACCGGTTCGGGCTGTCCTGGCAGATCGTCCCGATCGCCCTCCCCCAGCTCCTCGGCGACCCGGACCCGGAGCGGGCCCAGCGAGCCATGAAGGCGATGCTCTCGATGACCAAGATCGACATCGCCGGGATCCGCGCGGCTGCCGACGCCGGCTGAGCGCTCCGGGTCGCTCAGCCGCCCAGCGCCGCGCCGACCACCTCGCGGGCCTCGTCCTGGACCCGGGCGAGGTGCTCGGGACCCTTGAACGACTCGGCGTAGATCTTGTAGACGTCCTCGGTGCCTGAGGGCCGGGCGGCGAACCAGGCGTTCTCGGTGGTCACCTTGAGGCCGCCGATCTTCGCGCCGTTGCCCGGTGCCTCGGTGAGCTTGGCGGTGATCTCCTCCCCGGCCAGCGTCGAGGCGATGACGTCGCCCGGGGAGAGCGCGGCCAGCTTGGCCTTCTCCTCGCGGGTCGCCG
>JBDTXF010000384.1:0-3761 GCA_040006355.1 Nocardioidaceae bacterium
CGACCTCGGAGGGAGTCGCGGGGGCTGGTCACCCTGAAGGCCAGCTCGGGGGCCTGGGTGGCGAGCATGAGCCTGCGCGACCTCGACCTGTCGTATGAGATCCGCGAGCGGATCGAGCCGCTGCCGCTGACCGACAGCCTGCCCCGGCTCACCGACGCCGACCTCGCGCGGATGCGGGCGATCCAGGACGAGATCGAGGCCAACGACGACCTCGAGCGGTTCCTGCTGCTGGACCGGCAGTTCCACTGGCTGTCCTACAGCCGGCACGCCGCACCGCAGCTGGCGGCCATCATCGAGCGGCTGTGGGACACCACGCAGCACTACCGGCGAGCGTTCGTGCAGCTGGCCCGCACCGAGGGCTCGTGGATCATCGATGCCGAGCACCGGCTTCTCCTGGAGGCGCTGGAGCGCAAGGACGCCATGACCGCCTCGACCGTGCTGGGCATGCACATCCGTCGCACCCGGGTCGCACTCGCGCGCCACCCCGAGATCCTGGGCTCCTGAGCCGCTTGTCTGCTCGGCCCTCTCAGGCGTCCACGCCGGCGCGCGCGACGCGCAGCCAGTGGCTCATCGGTCCCGTCCCGGGCCGGTCCAGCGGCTCGAGCCCGATGTCGGTCCCACCCGGGTGGTCGAAGAGCCGGGTCCCGTCGCCCAGCAGCACCGGCGCGAGGAACACCAGGATCTCGTCGAGCACCCCGGCCTCGAGGCACTGCCTCGCGAGGTTCGCACCCAGGACGTTGACGTAGCTGCCGCGCGCAGCAGCCTTCGCGCACGCCACGGCACTGTCCAGGTCACCGGCGAACGTGACGTCCGGGTCCGGGTCGCCGGCGGGTGGGTCGTGGGTGAGCACCACCGACGGACCGTGCCAGCTCCCGCCGAAGGCGCCCTCCTGGTCCGTCCCCCGGTGGGGGTCGTCGCCGGAGAACGTCCGCCGGCCGATCAACAGCGCGCCGATGCTGTCCATCAGCTCGTCGACCCCCGGGCTGTGCACCAGGTGCCGGGTCAGCCAGGACATGTCTCCGTCGGGTCCGGCGATGAAGCCGTCCAACGACATCGTGGCGGAGTAGAGCAGCTTGCTCATCGGAGTCCTTTCGCGAGCGTTCGACACCTGAGACCTCTGAGAGGTCTCGAACTCATCGCGCAGTGCTCGCTCAGTGCGACGCGCAACCCGTCGGCCAGCAGCTTGAGCAGTGGGCGGTCAGCCGTAGAGGCCCTTCGCGTACGCCGGGCCGTAGTAGTCGTCGAGCTGGGCGAGGCTCATCCCGGCCGGCTCCACCTCGCCCGCCACCACGGCACGTCGCGGCACGATCCCCTCGGGGTCCCAGGTCTCGGGCTTCCACAGGCCGGCGCGCAGGAACGCCTTCGCGCAGTGGAAGAAGACCTCCTCGATGTCGACCACCAGGGCCAGGATCGGCCGGTGGCCCTTGACCATGAGGTCGTCGAAGTACGGCGCGTCGCGGACCAGCCGGGCCCGTCCGTTGACCCGCAGGGTGTCACCGCGTCCCGGGATCAGGAACGTGATGCCCACCTGGGGGTTCCCCAGCACGTTGCGGTAGCCGTCAGCGCGGCGGTTCCCGGGCCGCTCCGCGATCGCCAGGGTGCGGTCGTCGAGCACGTGGACGAGGCTGCCCGGCGGGTCGCCCTTGGGCGAGGCGTCGCAGCGCCCGTCGGCGTCGGCCGTCGCGATGACGCAGAACGGCGTGGCAGCGAGCCAGTCACGGTCGACGTCCAGCAGTCGGTCGCGCACCTTGGTGGCGGCCCGCTCCCCCGGCCGGCCGAGGATCTCGACGAGCTCGTCGAGGTCGCCGACCAGGGACTCGGTGGGGACAGGGGCAGGACCGGACCTCGTTGTCAGCACCCGGCCAGCCTACGACCGGCGACGTGTCAGGTCGTGGTCAGGTGGACGTCCTAGCCTTGTGTCACATGCCCCCACGAGTCTTCCGCGCCTCGAAGGTCCCCGAGGTCTTCCTGCTCTTCTGGGTGGTCAAGCTCCTCACCACCGGCATCGGCGAGTCGGGTGCCGACTTCCTCGGGACCCTCA
This sequence comes from Nocardioidaceae bacterium, assembly GCA_040006355.1. Lineage (GTDB taxonomy): Bacteria > Actinomycetota > Actinomycetes > Propionibacteriales > Nocardioidaceae > Nocardioides_B. Next base: position 2,042 of record JBDTXF010000384.1, read on the forward strand.
GCATCCCGCTCGCCGCACTCGTCGGGATCGGCGGGTTCTTCGTGGCCCTGCGGCTGCAGCTGCGGGCCAGGGAATACCACCCGGTCCGCTACTGGGTCACCGTGCTGAGCGTCGCCCTCTTCGGCACGATGATCGCCGACGGCCCGCACGTGGCCCTCGGGACGCCGTACTACGTCGACTCCGTGATCTACCTCCTGCTGCTCTGCGGCCTGCTCGCCTGGTGGAGGCGCAGCGAGGGCACGCTGTCGGTGCACTCGATCACGACCGCCCGTCGGGAGCGGTTCTACTGGGGGGCCGTGCTGCTCACCTTCGGCCTCGGCACGGCGCTCGGCGACACCACGGCGATCAACCTGGGCCTCGGGTTCGACTGGTCGATCGCCCTCTTCGGGGTCCTCATCCTGGTGCCGTTGGCGCTCTGGCGGCGCGGGCTGGACGCCACCATCGCGTTCTGGGCGTCCTACGTGCTGACCCGCCCGCTGGGCGCCTCGGTGGCCGACTGGCTCGGGAAGGCGCCGTCCGTGGGTGGACTGGGCTGGGGTGACGGCCCCGTCACCGGGGTGGGCCTGGTGCTGTTCGTGGCCCTGGTCGCCTACCTGACGCTGACGCACAGCGACGTCGAGGGCGCCCACCACCACCACGACCAGTCACCGGCGAGCGAGGTCGACCCGGTCCTGGACTGAGGCGGCCCCGGGTTTCAGCGGTCCGGGCGCTCGGCGGCGCGCACGCCGTCGTCGATCTCGGCCAGCGCCTGCGCCAGGTCGACGGCCGGGGCCCAGCCCCACCTGTGGGCGCGCTCGGCAAGGATCCGACCGGTCCAGGCGGGACCCTCGTCCCAGACCGGCTCGACGCCCAGCGCGCCGGTGACGGTCCCGTAGTAGTCGCGGGCCGTCGCCGGGCCGGCTGCGACGTCGACGACCATGCACGCGCCCGCGACCGGTCCGTCCTCGAGGTCCGTCGCCGTCGCGACTCGACCCGACGCCACGTCCGCGGTGAGCGCGGCCAGGTCGTCGACGTGGACCCAGGAGAAGCTCTGCTCGGCGATGGCGTGGCGGGCCCGCTCGTCCTTGCGCATCGCGGCCGGGCGCCGGGTGTTCCAGACCGAGGTCTCCCCGGGTCCGAGGATCGCCGGGGGACGGAGCAGCACGCGGGTGATCCCGTCGATCTCGGCGAGGGCGGCGTCGGTGTCGCGCTTGGTCACGGCATAGTCACCGCCGTCGTCGCCCACCAGGGGTGCCGACTCGTCCACGTCCCCCGCGCCGGGCGAGCGGTCGTAGACGGCCGCGGTGGAGATGTGCACGAGTCGCCCCACCCCCGCGTCCCGCGCCGCCCGGGCGAGCACCGGCGTGCCCTCGACGGCGATCCGTTGCTGGGTCTCCAGGTCGGACCCCATCGGGTGGACGGTCGTGACGACGGCGCTCGCGCCTTCGACCACGTCCGCCGCGAAGTCCGGGTCGCCGAAGTCCCCGACCCGCTCCTCGACACCAGCCAGCACCGGGGCGGTCCCGGGGCGTCGTACGACGGCGCGCACGGTCGCGCCTCGCTCGACCAGCGCGGCGCAGGTGCGGGAGCCGACCAGGCCGTTCGCCCCGGTGACCACGACGACGGGGGACGCGACGGCGCTCGTGTCATCCATGCGGCCACTGTGGCACGCAAGGCCAACAGGTCCCGCGCACCCCGCGCACCCGGCGAGGACAGCTGCCAGTTTCCCAGGGGCCCCTGG
>JBDTXF010000385.1:0-3760 GCA_040006355.1 Nocardioidaceae bacterium
ACCACCGGTGTAGGAGGACACCGGGTGGCCGGCGATCAGCTCGAACCAGAGGATCGCCACCATCGCGACCACGAAGACACCTGCCGCGAGCATCGCGACGATCTTCCAGTTCAGCGCACCGAGGGCCTCCCGCCACTGCCAGCGAGGGGCCTTGGTCTCGGCGACGGGCAGCTCCTCGGTGGCCGACTCGCGCCCGCCTCGGCGGGCCCGGGTCATCGCGGCCACCTGCGCGGCCGCGGCCATCCGCTGACGGCTGACCCGCAGCGAGTAGGAGTAGACGGCACTGCCCACCGTGGCGACCACGCTGCCGACGGCGGCGCCGATCACCGTCCCGGCGACCCCGACGGTGGACAGCAGGACGGCGGAGGACACCGCGGCCAGGGCGCTCGCGACGACCTGGACGACGTTGACCTCGACCTTCTGCTTCTGCTCACTCATCTGCCCAAGTGTGGACCGTCGGGCAAGGTCGCTTCGCCAGGGTGGGTAGCGTCCGTCATGGACATCACACCAAGAGAGGGTGCATCAGGTGGCGGACACGATGAAGGTCGTCCAGGTCAGCAGCAGGGGCGGGGACTTCGAGCTGGTGGAGCGCGAGGTGCCGACCGCCGGCGCGGGCCAGGCGCTGGTGAAGGTCGAGGCCTGTGGCGTCTGCCACAGCGACATGTTCGCCAAGGAGGGGCTCCACCCCGGCGTCACCTTCCCCGCGCGACCCGGTCACGAGGTCGCCGGCACCGTCGCCGCCCTCGGCGAGGGCGTGCAGGGCTGGACCGAGGGCGCGCGCGTCGGGGTCGGCTGGTTCGGCGGCAACTGCGGCTGGTGCGAGCCCTGCCGCCGCGGCAAGCTGATCGCCTGCCACAACATGGGCATCCCGGGCGTGACGATGGATGGCGGCTATGCGGAGTACGTCGTGGTGCCGTCCAGCGCACTCGCAGCCATCCCCGACGGGCTCGACGCGGTGTCGGCCGCTCCGCTGCTCTGCGCGGGCGTCACGACGTACAACGCGCTGCGGCGCACCGCGGCCCGCGCCGGCGACCTGGTCGCAGTGCTCGGGGTCGGCGGGCTGGGGCACCTCGGGGTGCAGTACGCCGCCGCGATGGGCTTCGAGACCGTCGCGATCGCCCGAGGCACCGACAAGGAGACGCTGGCCCGCGAGCTCGGGGCGCACCACTACATCGACAGCACGTCGTCCGACCCGGCCGAGGAGCTGACCAGGCTCGGACGCGCGGCGGTCATCCTCTCCACCGTGACCAACGGGGACGCGGTCGCCAGCACGATCGGCGGCCTCGGCAACGACGGAGAGCTGGTGGTCGTCGGCGCCGCCGAGGAGCCGATCGCGGTGCCCGCCTCGGCGCTGATCGGCGCCAACGCGTCGGTCGCCGGGCACGCGTCCGGCACCTCGATGGACTCCGAGGACACCCTGCGGTTCAGCGCGCTGTCGGGGGTCCGTCCGCGCACCGAGACGATGCCGCTGGAGCAGGCCGGCGAGGCCTACGCACGGATGATGGCCGGCGAGGCCCGCTTCCGCGTGGTCCTCACGGTCGCCTGACCGAGCGGGACAACGGGGTCGGGGGGTGGCTGCGGGACGGCGTCGGGCCGTGTCGGTCCGCGCCTCGAGGACGCAGCGCCTGCGCGTCCCGGCCTGCGTGGCCGGCACGCTCGTCGCCGCTGCCGCCTGGGTGTTGCTGGTCCGGGCCGCGATCGGCTTCGGCGAGGCGGCCCAGACCGGGGACGGCGCGGCCGGCTGGCTGATGACCGTGCTGGCGGGCGTCGGCGGGGTGCTCTGCCTGCTCCTCGTCTTCGTGCTGCTCGGACGGCTGTCGGCCATCGCGCGCGGATGGCGGCAACGCCCGGCCCGGAGCCCGCACCGCCACTAGAAGACCGTGTAGCCGCCGTCCGCGACGAGCACCGAGCCGGTCGTGAACGACGAGGCGTCGCTGGCCAGGTAGACCACGCTCGGCGCGATCTCCTCCGGTGTCGCATAGCGCTGCATCGGGGCGTCCTGGATCCAGTGCTGCCGGAACTGTGGCTCGTCGACCGGCGCCATCTCGGTCTTGACGTATCCCGGCGCGAGAGCGTTCACCCGGATGCCGTGCGGCGCCCACTCGGCGGCGAGGGACCGTGTCATCTGGTGCACCGCGGCCTTCGAGGCGTTGTAGGCCATCTGCCACTGCGGTCGGTTCACGATGAGCCCGGACATCGAGCCGATGTTCACGATCGAGCCGGCCCCGGCCGCCACCATGTGCGGCGCCACGGCTTTGGTCATCCGCCACAGCCCGGTGACGTTGACGTCGAAGACCTCGTCGAACTCCTCGTCGGGGACCTCGAGCGCCGGCCGGTGGAAGCAGGTGCCGGCATTGTTGACCAGCACCTCGATGCTGCCGTGGTCGTCGATCGCGCCCTCGACGATGCGTGCGACGTCCGCGGCGACGGTCACATCACCGGACCGCACCGTCGTACGCCGTCCGGTCGCCGCGGCGACCGCTGCCGCCGCCTCCTGGTTGTGCCGGTCGTCGCGACCGACGAGGACGATGTCGGCGCCGGCCTGGGCGAGCGCTGTGGCGAACGCGAAGCCGAGGCCACGGTTGGCGCCGGTCACCAGGGCGGTGCGGCCGTCGAGACGGAAGGGGTCGGTGGTCATGGGGACAGGCTGCCACGGCCGCCGAGGAGTCACTCACTCCCGGGAACACGCCGTGTCTCGGGGAGCCGGTGACTCCTCGGCCGGGGCGGTCAGCGCCAGGAGGTCCGCAGCACCGTGGTGGCGTCGAACGGGTCGCTGCCGCGGTGCGTGACCAGCACGCCCTCGCCCTCGGGACTGCCCGTGTAGACGGCCCGGCCGCCCCCGACCCAGTGGTCCCAGGCGCGTGCGAAGGTCTCCGCCCGCTCGCCGTGGGTGCCGAGCACGGTCGGCACGCTGTGCCAGACCTCGCCGTCCGGGCGAAGCCGACCGAACGCGGCACGCAGCCCGTCCGCGTTGTCGACCGGCCCGGTGAGCACCCAGCGCGGCACGACGTAGCGCGGCGAGACCATCGGTGAGACCACGTCGTCGAGCGCGGTGGCGAACGTCGCGGAGACGTCCGCCGTGACACCCTCCAGCGCACACCGGTAGTCGCCGTGCTCGTCCAGGACGACGCTCACCGCCTCGGAGCCGAGGGGCGACAGCCCCACCTCGCGCATCGCGTCGGCCACCGCGAGCGCGACCTGCTCGATGCTGGGCGTCCGGGCCAGGTCGTCGGCGAGGCGTCGGCCACGGTCGATCGCCACACAGGTCTGGAGCTCGACCATGACCAGGAGACCCACGGCGACGACCAGTGCCGGGGTGATGTTGAGGAGGAAGGCGATGACCGTGATGACCAGCGCCACGGCCACCACGAAGTGCGGCCGCCACGGCGCGGGCCGGTGGTCGCGGACCACGAGGTCGCGGTCGTGCAGCACGACCGGGTTGCACTCGCGGCGGGGTGCGGGTCGTGCTCGGGTCGTGATCCGGACCGTGTGCACCAGCGTGTCGTCGTACGTCGAGCCGACGGCCCAGGCCGCACGCACGGCCGGGCGCTGCTCGGAACGCGCGAGCATGCGAGCGTTCACCGCATCGAAGGTGTCGCACGGCGGAGGGGCGTACGGCGAGAAGCCGGCGTCCACGTGCGCGACGCCCGCCACGACGTCACCATCGGCGTCCACGCCGTAGAAGCCCTCGTGCTTGCGCACGAACCGCCCCCAGTCGTTGCTCCCCTTGGGATGCTCGTCGCTGACGCACACCACGGTC
>JBDTXF010000386.1:0-3754 GCA_040006355.1 Nocardioidaceae bacterium
GATACTCCGTGACCGAACGCAGGTTTCCCACCCTGGAAAACCTGCGTTCGGTCACGGACTATCCGGGGGTGGGCAGGGGTGGGCAGGGGTGGGCGGGGGTGCCTCAGGAGGGCGCACCAATCAACAGGCGCGAGGGCTCCGAACCAGAGGTGTCAGTCGACGAAGAACACCAACGGGAAGTTGAAAACCTCATGTTCGCCCAGAGCACCCGCACCAAGCGCATCGCCGCCGGCCTCGCTGCCGCCGCTGCGCTGTCCGTCTCCCTGGCTGCCTGCAGCAGCGGGTCCTCCGAAGCCGCATCCTCCTCCAAGTCGGTGGTCGCCAAGCCCATCGCCTCCATCGACGCGCTGACCGGCAAGAGCACCGCGATCAAGCTGGACAAGGGCTTCACCGACGCCCTCACCGCTCTCAAGCTGGTCCCGGGGGTGCTCGGCACGGCCAAGCTCACCGCCGGGTCGCTGGTCTTCCCGATCACCGGCGGCAACGTGACCTACTTCAAGCCCGGCACCGCCTCGCCGTACGTGATCGGCCAGATCCAGCACGAGGGCTCGGGCTTCTCCCTCAGCGCGGGTGAGACCACGGTCAACATCATGAACCTGAACGTCGACCCGGGCGTCTCGCGGGTGTACGGCGACGTGTTGGTCAACGGCAAGGTCGCCGCGAAGAGCGCCTACCTGTTCAACCTCGACGGTCGCACCCTCAAGCCGCTGAAGACCGCGGGCTCCACCGCGATCCTGCAGGGCACCAAGGTCGAGATCTCCGACGTCGCAGCCCCGGTGCTGAACAAGGTCTTCAAGACCACCGCGGTCAAGCCCGGCCTGCTGGTCGGCATCGCGACGATCACCGTCAACACCAAGTAGCCGTCATCCCCACCCCCGGACCGGCCGGGGGTGGGCGCTAGACCGGTGTGACGACATAGGCCCCATACCTCGCAGCCCCTGTCCGGTCCGGTCCGTGCGTGCTTGCATGGAGTGGTCGACACGCATCTGGACCCCGTGCTACCGATCAGCGGAACGCCGGGGTCTTTGCTTGCCCCGGGTGTTCCCAGACGACTCTCGTCGGTGCCTGGGTCAGCCCCAACCCGTAGCGGCCCGCCGAGTGTGGCTCCCCGGCTCGGACATTCCCCCCGTCCGGGACGGGGGGCCCTGGGGCTGCCCACCTGAAACTCCCCGATCCGGCCCGGGGGTCGGCGCGCTGACCTAACGTGGGAGGCGGAGACCACGCGATCCGCCCCGAGGTCGCCGCGCACCGGGCCGTGGCGCCCGGAGACTGTGAGCACCGCTGACCATGCTCGCCTGGATGCAGCCCCGCGACCACTCGGTGGCCGCCCGGACCGTGTCCGCCCTGGGCCTGGTGGCTGCCGTGGTCAGCATCGGCTTCGCCCCGATCGCCCCCTCCTCCCGCACGGGCCACGGGCCCTTGGCAGTTGCGCTCACCGTGGGCGCCGGCGCCCTGGTCGCCCTGGTCGCCCTCGCGGCCCGTCGCCTCGACGAGGCCAACCGGGTCGCCTGGGCGGTGTGCCCGCTGCTGGCCGTCGTGGCACTCGTCGCGATCGACCTGCTCACCAGGGACGCCTCGGTGTCCGCACAGATCTTCTTCATGTTCCCCACGTTGTACGGCGCCTCGTTGCTGACTCGTCCCGGCGCGGTGCTGATGACCGCGATGTCGCTGGCCGGCGAGGTCGTCGTGGTGGGCGTCCAGCTGCCGCTGCGCGAAGCGCTGACCGACATCGGCTACGTCGCGGCCGTGCTGGTCACCACCGCAGTGGTGCTGTCCCGGTCCTACGAACGCCAGGCCGAGCTGGTCGCCCGCCTGGAGCACCGCGCAGCGATCGACCCGCTCACCGGCCTGGTCACCCGCCGGGTGCTGGACGAGGCCGCGGCCTCCGCCCTGTCCGGCGCGGACAGCGAGGACGGGACCTCGCTGATGCTGCTCGACATCGATGACTTCAAGTCGATCAACGACCGATACGGGCACCCCGGCGGGGACGAGGTGCTGGTGGCGCTCGGGGTCCTGCTGACGGCCCGCTCACGCAGGGGCGACGTGGTCTGCCGGATGGGCGGCGACGAGATCGCGCTGCTGCTCCCCGGCTGTCGCGCCGAGTCGGCCCGCGGTCGTGGCGAGCAGATCCTCCACGACGTGAGCGCGCGTCCGTTCGAGCTGACCACCGGTGAGCAGGTCCAGGTCTCGGTCAGCGTCGGCCTCGCTCACGCCCCGGACGACGCGAGGACCCTGCGCACGCTCTATGCGGCAGCCGACGCCGCGCTCTACCAGGCCAAGAACTCCGGCCGTGGTCGCGTCGTCGCGTGACGCCTGAGCCCGGACCCGGCGCGGCTCGCGGCGTGGTCTCCGTCACAGCGCCCGCCTATGCTCTGCTGGCAGGCCGGTCAGGTCTCGCGGAGACGCACTCGCCCACCAGGAGCCTCGATGACCCAGACGACGGACCCGGACCTCACCACGACCTCGGACGGTCCCCAGCAGCGGGCCGACGCCTGGCTCGGTGCGTTCGAGGGCGCGCTGAGGGACCGAGACGTGGAGCGGGCGACCGGGCTGTTCGCGACCACCTGCTTCTGGCGGGACCTGATCGCCTTCTCGTGGAACCTCACCACCGTGGAGAACCACGACGGGGTGGCCGACCTGCTGCGGCACACCCTCGACGCCGCCGACCCGACGGGCTTCGCGACCGAGGAGCCACCGACCGAGGAAGGGGGCATCCTCACGGCGTGGATCGTCTTCGAGACGGCCGTCGCACGCTGTCGCGGCCTGGTCCGGATCGACGCCGACGACCGCGCCTGGACGCTGCTCACCACGGCGTACGAGCTGAAGGGGCACGAGGAGCCCCGCGGCGTACGACGTCCCCGAGGGGCGGAGCACGGCTCGAAGCGCGACCGGGAGTCCTGGCTGGAGCGACGCCAGCGCGAGGAGTCTCAGCTCGGCTACGAGACCCAGCCCTACGTGCTCGTGATCGGCGGTGGCCAGGGCGGTATTGCCCTCGGTGCCCGGCTCCGTCAGCTCGACGTGCCCACGATCGTGATCGACAAGCGGCCCAGGCCCGGCGACCAGTGGCGCAGCCGCTACAAGTCGCTGTGCCTGCACGACCCGGTCTGGTACGACCACCTGCCCTACCTCAAGTTCCCGGACAACTGGCCGGTCTTCGCTCCGAAGGACAAGGTCGCGGACTGGCTCGAGTCCTACACCAAGATGATGGAGCTGAACTACTGGACCAGCACCGAGGCCAAGAGCGCGTCGTACGACGAGCGGACCGGTGAGTGGACGGTGACCGTCGAGCGCGAGGGACAGCCGGTCGTGCTCCGCCCGAAGCAGCTCGTGCTGGCCACCGGCATGTCCGGCAAGCCGCAGGTCCCGGACCTCCCCGGCATGGACGTGTTCCGCGGGGACCAGCACCACTCCTCGGCGCACCCCGGCCCGGATGCCTATGCGGGCAAGCGATGCGTCGTGATCGGGAGCAACAACTCGGCCTTCGACATCTGCGGTGCGCTGTGGGAGAACGGCGCGGACGTGACGATGGTGCAGCGCTCCTCGACGCACATCGTGCGGAGCGACTCGCTGATGGAGATAGGTCTGGGCGCGCTGTACTCCGAGGAGGCCGTCGCGGCGGGGGTGACCACGGAGAAGGCCGACCTCATCTTCGCGTCGCTTCCCTACCGGATCATGCACGAGTTCCAGATCCCGCTCTATGACCAGATGCGCGAGCGCGACCGGGACTTCTACGACCGTCTGGAGAAGTCCGGCT
>JBDTXF010000387.1:0-3734 GCA_040006355.1 Nocardioidaceae bacterium
CCTCCTCGCCGTTGAACAGCATCGGGGCGTTGTCCTTCTCGCCCTCGCCGATCACCACCACGCCTCGCATGCCGACGGTGGAGATCAGTGTCCTCATCGCGTTCACCGCGACCCCGTCGGCGCCGTTCTTGTCGCCGCGTCCGACCCACCGTCCGGCGGCCATCGCGGCCGCCTCGGTGACCCGGACGAGCTCGAGGGCGAGGTTCCGGTCCGGCGCCTCGTGGGCGGGCGACAGGCCGGGCGACAGCGTGCTGGCGTCTGACATAGCCGGATCCTAGGCCATCTGCGCGTCGGCGCCGTAGACGGCGATCTCGGTGGCCTTGACGGTCGCCCACACCTCGGCGCCCGGCACCAGCCCCAGCTGGGCGGACGACGCGGGTGTGACATCGGCGATCAGGCCGCCCGCGGCGTCCACGTGCACCCGGACCGCCGACCCGTGCGGCGCCACCGAGGTGACCGTGCCAGCCCACCGGTTGCGGGCGGAGCCACCCGGCTCACCCACGCTCAGGGTCACCGCCGAGGGCGGGAAGCACGCGCTGACGTCCCCGCGGGCCGGCGTCGTGGAGACCAGGGTGCTGCCGGTGGCCAGCCGGATCGAGGTGCCGCTGCCGACCCCGCGCAGCACGTTGAGCCCGACCAGGCGCGCCACGTGGTCGGTCGCCGGACGGCGGGCCACCTCCGACGGAGACCCGTCCTGGGCGACCCGGCCCCCGTCGAGGACCAGCACCCGGGTGGCCAGGGTCATCGCGTCCAGCGCGTCGTGGGTGACCAGCAGCGAGACGCCGTCGTGCTCGCCGAGGTGCCGGGCGAGCTCGATCCGCAAGCTCATCGCGACCCCCACGTCGAGGGCGGAGAGCGGCTCGTCGAGCAGCAGCAGCCGCGGGGCCGGCGCGAGCGCGCGTGCGATCGCGACCCGCTGGGCCTGCCCTCCGGAGAGCTGGGCCGGCTTGCGCTCGGCGAGGTCGTCCACACCCAGTCGCTCCAGCCAGCCGCGCGCCGTGGCCTCGGCGCTCTGCCGCCCCGATCCCCGGCTGCGCAGGCCGTAGGCGACGTTGCGCAGCGCGCTCAGGTGCGGGAAGAGCAGGTGCTGCTGGAAGACCATCCCGACCCCCCGGAGGCGGGCGTCCAGGCGGGTCCCCGGGCCCTCCCAGGTCTCCCCGTCGCACACCACGTGCCCCTCGTCGATCGGCTGGATCCCCGCGAGCGCCCGCACGAGCGTCGACTTCCCGGCACCGTTCGGCCCGATCACCGCGACCACGTCGCCGCGCTCGGCGGTCAGGTGGACGTCGAGGGTGTGCGCGGGACGGCGTACGACGACATGCGCGTCGAGGTACGGCGCGGGGCTCACCGGCGCTCCGTCCCGGAGAGCGCGACGTCGAACCACCGCTCGCGCAGCAGCGCCAGCACCGCCACGGAGACCACCATCAAGATCACGCTCAGCACGATCGCCGCACCCGGGTCGGACTGCAGGGCGACGTAGATCGCGCTCGGCATCGTCCGGGTGGTGCCCGGGTAGTTGCCGGCGAAGGTGATGGTCGCACCGAACTCCCCTAGGGCCCGGGCCCAGGCGAGCACCAGGCCCGCCATCAGCCCGGGTGCGGCCAGGGGCAGGGACACGGTGCGGAAGATCGTCCAGCGGCTCGCGCCCAGGGTCGCGGCCACCACGTCGTACTCCTGGTTGGTGGCGCGCAGCGCACCCTCGACGCTGAGCACGAAGAAGGGCAGCGCGACGAAGGCGTGTGCGATGACCACCGCGGTGGTGGTGAACGGCAGGGTGACCCCGAAGGCGTCCCGCAGCGGGGCGCCGACCAGCCCGTTGCGGCCGAACGCCGAGAGCAGGGCGACGCCGGCGACCACCGGGGGGAGCACCAGCGGCACGATCACCAGCGCCCGCACGACCGAGCGGCCGGGGAAGTCCACCCGCGCCAGCGTCCAGGCCAGCGGCACGCCCACCACGCACACGACGGCGATGGCGGCCAGCGAGGTGACCAGCGAGAGCCGCAGCGCCTCGAGGATCGGAGCGCTGGTCAGCTGGCCCCAGAAGCCCGACCAGGGCGTGCGGACCAGGAGGGCTGCCATCGGCAGGGCCAGGAACGCGACCGCCAGCACGGCCGGGACCAGCAGCCGGACCGGCGCCCTGCCCAGGGCCGGCCCTCGAGCCCGCACCCGACGCTCACGTCCCGCGGTCATCGTCCGACAGCGGTCACGGTGTGCCGAAGCCCGCGTCGGCCAGCACCTTCTGGCCCTTCGCGGAGCGCACCAGAGCCACGAAGGCCTTCGCGAGAGCGGGCTTCTTGGCCTCCTTCAGCGCGGCGATCGGGTAGCTGTTCAGGTTCTGGTTCGAGGTCGGGATGTCGATCGCCTTGACCTTGCCGCCGCCCGCGACGGCATCGGTGGCGTAGACGAGGCCGGCGTCCGCCTCGTCGAGCTGGACCTTGCTGAGCACCGCCTTGACGTCGACCTCCTCACTCGCCGGCTTCGCGGTGATGCCGGTGGCGGCGAGCACGATCTTCGCGAGCTTGCCGCAGGGCGCGGTGGCCACGCACACGACGTACTTCACCCCAGGCCTCGCGATGTCGGCGAAGGACGAGATCTTCGCCGGGTTGTCGGTGGGGACCACCAGCTGCAGATGGTTGGTGGCGAACAGCTGCGGGGTCGAGGCGGTGCCCTTGGCGTCCGAGACGGTCTTCATGGTGGCCTCGTCGGCGGTGGCCAGCACGTCCGCGGGAGCGCCCTGGTCGACCTGCTCGGCAAGGGTCGCGCTGGAGTCGAACGCGAGCTTCACCTTCACCCCCGGGTGGTCGGTCTCGAAGTCGTGGGCGAGGGTGGTGAAGGTGCCGGTCAGCGAGGCCGCACCGAGCACCGTCAGCGTGCCCCTCTCGCTGCTGCTCGAGCCGCCGGAGCCGGCAGAGCCGTCCGACCCGCATCCGGCCAGGGCGAGGGCCGAGACCACGGCGAGGGCGAGAGACAGGACGGGGGTGCGCGATCTCATGGCAGCTCCACGACGACGTTGGTGGACTTGACGGACGCGATGGCGAGCACCCCGGGCTCGAGCCCGAGATCCTCGGCGGCCTCAGCACTCATCAGGGAGACCAGGCGGTAGGGGCCGCAGACCATCTCCACCTGCGCCATCACGGTGTCCTTCTTGACCGCGGTGACGATGCCGCGCAGCCGGTTGCGGGCACTCACCGCAGCGGCCCGGCTGACGTGCCCGAGCGCCTCGGCCCCGTCGTCGGCGAGTGACTTGGCCAGCCGGGCCAGGTCCACGCCGTCGACCACGGTCCGCCCGTCCGCCCCGGGGGCGGCGGGCACCCGGTCGGCGTCGATCCAGCGGCGCAGGGTGTCGTCGCTGACACCGAGCACCTCGGCTGCCTCGGCAACTCGGTAGGTCGTCACCGCTGCATCATGCCGCACCTGCGGTTGTTTGTCGCGTGAGGGGCAGCAGATGCGGAGAACCGATGGCCGCGCCGCCCGGCGGGCATCCGTCCGCCACGACACGAGGAGACTCATGAGCGACGCCCTCAGGGACGGCTGCACCCTGATGACCGAGCAGTCCGGTCCGCGCGAGATCGTCCGCTACGCGGCAGCCGCCGAGAAGGCGGGCTTCGACGTCGAGGTGATGAGTGACCACTACTCGCCCTGGCTGGTCGAGCAGGGCCACGCGGCGTACGCCTGGAGCATGCTGGGCGCGATCACCCAGGTCACCGACCGGGTCGAGCTGATGACCTACGTGA
>JBDTXF010000388.1:0-3729 GCA_040006355.1 Nocardioidaceae bacterium
TGGCAGGCGGCGAGCAGCTGCATGGTGCCGATGACGTTGTGCTCCTTCATCGACGAGCGGCCGACGCCGGCAACGCCGCGGTCCGCCGGGGACTGGACGCTCATGTGCACCACCGTGTCGACGTCCTGCCCGGCGATCACCTTGGCGATCACCGGGTTGCGGATGTCCGCACGGACGAACGAGACCGGGCCCAGGTCGCCACGGGGAGGAACGGTGTCGACCCCGATGACACGCTCGATCCCGGGGGCGGCCGCGATCCGGCGCGCAAACCGTCCACCGAAGTCGCGAGAGACTCCGGTGACCAGCACGACGCGGCCCACGAGCGGTCCCGACCCGGGTGCGATGCGGCTACTTGCCCTGGCGGCGACGCTGGATGCGCGTCTTCTTCAGGAGCTTGCGGTGCTTCTTCTTGGCCATCCGCTTGCGACGCTTCTTGACTACCGAACCCACAAAAACGACCTTCCGGGCGAGACACGACGGCCCGGGGCCGGCGTACGAGGGACATCTGACGACTGGTGAGGAAAGCATCAGCCTAACCGGTGCGAAACGCAGGCGCGAAACGCGAGGCTCCGGTGGTCAGGGTGGGTGTCCCCGGACGGTCAGCCGGTCTGGAAGAAGCTCTTGCGGAGGTACTCGTCGACGGCGTCCTCGGGGACCCGGAACGACCGACCCACCCGGACCGCCGGAAGCTCACCGGAGTGGACCAGACGGTAGACCGTCATCTTGGAGACCCGCATCATGCCCGCCACCTCGGCGACCGTCAGGAACCGCACCTCTGAGATGTCCCCGCCACGCCCGGACGGACCGGGGCGATCGGGGGGACCTGAGCTCGACGCCATGCTGCACCGCACTTTCGCGCACATTCGCCCCCCGGCTTCCCCACCGGAGACCCTTCGTCTGTGCTTCGTAAGAGCAGAGCCTAGTGTGACCCCTGGGGAAAGAGGGCACTCTTGCCCGCCTTTTTACATTCATCCCGGCGTGTCGGGTGGACTTTGCCGGATTCATGGTGAATCACCGGCCGGCGACGATCGATCGTCAGGGCTGGAGGTCCAGGCCGTGGAACGGGAAGACCGCCTCCCGGGTCGCGTGGATCGCCCGGTCCAGCCACGCCGACGGGTCGTAGCCGTGCACCCAGTCGCGATAGACCGGGTTGCGGCCGTCGGTCATCCGGAACGGGCCGGTCTGGCCGAGCAGCTCCTGCACGTAGGCGCGCCAGCCCTCCGGGGTCTCGGTCTGCGGGTCCAGCGGGGCGCCGCCGACGATCGCGAGCAGGTGCGTCCAGGCCCGCGGGACCACGTCGACGACCGCGTAGCCGCCACCGCCGGTGGCCACCCATCTGCCCTCGCAGACCTCGTGGGCGAGCTCGTGCAGGGCGAGGTACGCCGCGCGCTGGCCGTCCACGGTGAGCATCAGGTGGGCCAGCGGGTCCTCGATGTGCGAGTCACAGCCGTGCTGGGTGACGAGCACGTCGGGGGCGAACTCCTGCACCAGCGGCGGGACGACGGCGTGGAACGCCCGGAGCCAGCCGGCGTCGGCCGTGCCCGGCGGCAGCGCCACGTTGACCGCACTGCCCTCGGCGCCCCGCCCGCCGTTCTGCCCGGGGAAGCCGGTCCCGGGGAACAGCATCTGGCCGGTCTCGTGCAGGCTGATGGTGAGCACCCGCGGGTCGTCGTAGAACACCTTCTCGACCCCGTCGCCGTGGTGCACGTCGACGTCGACGTAGGCGACCCTCTCGGCCCCGTGGTCGAGCAGCCACCGGATGCCGACCGCGACGTCGTTGTAGACGCAGAAGCCGCTCGCCCGGTCGGGCATCGCGTGGTGCAGCCCGCCGGCGATGTTCGCGGCGTGCAGCGAGGCACCGGTCCACACCCGGCGCGCGGCCTCGACGGTGGCGCCGACGATGTGGGCGGAGGCCTCGTGCATGCCCTCGAAGCTGGGGGTGTCGGCGGTGCCGAGACCGCGCTCCTCCATCACCAGGCGGGGGTCCTTCCCCGCCAGCTTCACCGCGTCTATGTAGGCCGGGTCGTGCACGGTCGCGACCAGCTCGTCCTCGGCCATCGGCGCACGGACGGTCACCAGGCCGGACGCGGCGGCCGCACCGGTGCCTGCTGCCTCCGGCGCGAGGACGCCCAGCTCGCGGGCGAGCATGATCGTCAGGTCGACCCGGATCGGGGCCATCGGGTGGTCCGGCCCGAAGTCGTAGTCGGTCAGCGTCGGGTCGAACACGACACACGCGGGACCGGACATGAGACCCAGCCTAGCGTGGTCCACGTCACGTCCGACCGTTTTCGAGCGGCAGGAAGGAGCCTAGGATGGCTGCCATGCACCTGTGCCCGACGTGGTGGTCCGCCGACTAGGCGGACCCTGATCGCGTGCGCACGCCGATCTCAGGCCGCCCTCGGGCGGCCGCTCGCACCTGCGCCCGGCTCACTCCGGAGGCGGCTCCACCCCTCACCACGGAGCGACCATGCCCACCATTCCCACCACCACCACCACGACCACCACCACCACGACGACGGCCACGACCTCGCGCAGGCTCAGCCTGATCACCCCCAGTGGCCGGCTGACCCTGGGCAACCACCTCGGGGCACTGCGGCAGATGGTCGCCGACCAGCACACCGGGACCTGCTTCTACGGCGTCTCGGACCTGCACGCGATGACGGTCCCGCACGACCCGCACGTCCTGGCCGCAGCCACCCGGGAGCTGCAGACCCTGCTCCTCGCCGCGGGGCTCGACCCCGGGAGTGCGACGCTGTTCCGGCAGGGACTGGTGCCCGCGCACAGCGAGCTGGCCTACCTGCTCGGGTGCACCGCGACCGTCGGCGAGCTCGGCCGGATGATCCAGTACAAGGAGAAGGGCCGGGGGCGACCCGGCACCCGGGCCTCGCTGCTGACCTACCCGGTGTTGATGGCGGCCGACATCCTGCTCTACCGGCCCACCAGCGTGCCGGTCGGCGACGACCAGCGCCAGCACGTCGAGCTCACCCGTGACCTGGCGATCCGGTTCAACCGGACCTACGGCGTGGTGTTCACGGTCCCGGAGATCACCGTGCCGGCCGTCGGGGCGCGGGTGCGGGACCTCTCGGACCCCGGGCGCAAGATGAGCAAGTCCGACCCGGTGGGCTCCGGGGTGGTCTTCCTGCTCGACGGTCCCGACGTCGTCGCCCGCAAGATCGCCCGCGCGGTGACCGACTCCGAGACGGGGCCCCGCGCCGTACGCCACGACCGGGAGGGGAAGCCCGGCGTCAGCAACCTGCTGGAGATCCTGGCGGCGTGCACGGGGACGACCCCGGAGGCGGCCGCGTACGGCGCCGGCACCTACGGGCAGCTGAAGAGGCAGACCACCGAGGCGGTGCTGTCGGTCCTCGGCCCGCTGCAGCAGAGGTACGCCGAGCTGGCCGAGGACCCCACCCACGTCGAGCAGGTGTACGCCGCCGGGTCGCTGCGCTGCCGCGAGGAGACGGCACCGGTCCTGCGCGCAGCGCGCGAGGCGATGGGGCTCGGCTGACGCCGTGTCGCGCGCTAGTCCATGCCCTCGGCAAGGGCCCGCGACCGGTCGCGGGCGGCCTCGATGGCGGCCAGGAACGCCGCGCGCACCTTGTGCTCCTCGAGCTGGCGCAGGGCCGCGGCCGTCGTCCCCCCCGGGGAGGTGACCCGCTCGCGGAGCACCACCGGGTGCTCGCCGGTGTCGCGCAGCAGCTTGGCCGAGCCGACCACGGTCTGCACGAC
>JBDTXF010000389.1:0-3728 GCA_040006355.1 Nocardioidaceae bacterium
GCCCCGTTGGCGATCACGAACAGCACGGTGGCCGCACCCGCCGCCGCGACGACCTGCGTCACGACGTACATCGGCACCTCGCGCCAGGCGAAGCGTCGCGCCGTCGCGAGGCCGACGGTCACGGCGGGGTTGAAGTGGCCGCCACTGACGTGACCCACGGCGTAGGCCATGGTCAGCACCGTCAGCCCGAAGGCGAGGGCGACACCGAGGTAGCCGACACCGACGCCGGGGACGGCGGCGGCCAGCACGGCTGTGCCGCAGCCACCGAGCACCAGCCAGAAGGTGCCGAAGAACTCGGCCGCAAGACGCTGTGGGACGGAGTGGGTCTCGGGCATAGCAATGCTCCCAGGCTCGAACGGACTCGGAGGTGTCGTATCACTTGGTGCACCCTAGCCATGCCGACGGGCCTGGAGCGCCCCGAGATGCCTGTCGGGTCCGGGCCGGTCCGTCCCGGAGCGGTTAGCCTGAGCCCATGGCTTCCGGCATCCTCCCCGTCGCCCCCTTCGGGCGCGTCCTCACCGCGATGGTCACCGCGTTCCACGACGACGGGTCGGTGGACCCTGACGGCACCGCCCGGGTCGCCGAGCACCTCGCCGACCACGGCCACGACGGCGTGGTGGTCTCCGGGACGACGGGTGAGTCGCCGACGACCAGCACCGAGGAGGACGGCCTGCTCCTGCGCGCGGTGATCGAGGCGGTCGGGGACCGCCTCCAGGTCGTCGCCGGGGTCGGGACCAACGACACCGCGCATTCCGTTGAGCTCGCCGCCCAGGCCGAGAAGCTCGGCGCCGACGGGGTCCTGCTGGTCTCGCCCTACTACAGCAAGCCCACCCAGGACGGCCTCACCGCGCACTTCGAGGCGGTGGCCGGCGCCAGCGGGCTGCCGGTGATGCTCTACGACATCCCCGGGCGCACCGGGGTCACGATCAGCGAGGAGACCTACCGCCGGGTCGCCGAGCACCCACGCGTGGTCGCGGTGAAGGACGCAGTCGGCGACCTGTTCCGCGGGGTGCGGATCATGTCCGAGACCGGGCTGTCGTTCTACTCCGGCGACGACGTGCTCAACCTCGGGTGGCTCACCCACGGCGGCTGCGGGATCGTCTCGGTGGTGGGCCACGTCGCCGGGGACCGCTACGCAGCGATGGTCGAGGCCGTGGACCGTGGGGACCTCACCGCGGCGCTGGCGACCTATCGTGAGCTCGTCCCGGTGGTCGAGGCGGTGATGACCACCGCCCAGGGCGCGATGACCGCCAAGGCCGCGATGCAGCTCTTCGGGGTGCTGTCGAACCGCACCGTCCGGCTGCCGCTGGTGCCGGCCGCCGACGCCCTGCTCGCGCACCTGCGCGACGTGCTCGCGCGCGCCGGCCTGCTGGAGCAGGCCGCCGCCGCCGCGACCTGACCGAGCGGCCCGCCCGGCCCCACTCCGAGCAGGCCCACGGGCGCCGACGTGGCGACGGGTGGGACGGCCATGCCCGGATCGGCGTGTGAGGCGTGTGACTGGTGTGGCGATCCCGTACATTCCCCAGCATGGCGACCCGTACGTCTTCCCCGCCGGCGTCGCGGACCAGAGGTACCTCGAAGGCCACCCCCCGGGGTGGCCGGAGGTCCGCTGGCTCCACGACCCGGTCGTCCGGCAGCCGGTCCCGCACGACCTCGTCCGGACGAGGCACTGCGAAGGCGCGCTCGAAGAAGAAGTCGAGCCGCCCCGCGCCCCGGGCGGTTCGGAACGGCACCGGTCCCGTCGGCGCGCTCGGGCTCGCCCTCGGTCGAGGCGTCGCCGCGGTCTGGCTCGGCGTGGCACACCTCCTGGGCGCCACCGTCCGCAAGATCGGGCACACTGCGCGCGAGCTGGAGCCGGAGCACCGTCGCGACGGCGCCGGGCTGTTCCTGATCGGCGTCGCTGTCGTGGTCGCGGCCGCGGTCTGGTGGCAGCTGCCCGGGGCGGTCGGCGACACCACCCGCACGGTGGTCAACGGCTCGGTGGGCCTGCTCGGCTGGTTCGTCCCGCTGCTGCTCTGCTTCGTGGCCTGGCGCAACCTGCGCAACCCCGAGACCAACGGCCCGGCCGGCCGGCAGATCATCGGCTGGGGCGCGCTGCTGTTCGGCGTCCTGGGTCTGGTGCACATCGCCAACGGCATGCCCGAGCCGCACCGCGGCAACACCGAGGACCTGCAGCAGGCCGGCGGGGCGATCGGCTTCGTGATCTCCTCACTGTTCATGGACCTGCTGCGCAGCAGCCTGGTCGTGGTCCCCCTGCTGGTGCTGCTCGCCGTCTTCGGCCTGCTCGTCATCACCGCCACGCCCGTCTACCAGGTGCCCACCCGGCTGGCCGCGCTCCGCGACACCCTGCTCGGCCGCACCCCGGCCGCTGAGGCTCCCGTCGCCGAGGAGGAGACCGAGCCGCTGAGCCGCAGCCGTCCGCGGCGCCGGGTCGGCTCGATGGCCGCCGACGACGTCGACTCCGACGCCGGCGACCAGCCCTACGACACCCCGGTGCTCGAGGACCGGGCACTGTCCAAGCGCAAGGGCAGGGCGCCGGTGCCCTCCGACCCTCCCGGGCAGTCCGAGTCCCCGGCGGACGAGAAGGTCGAGGCGCCGCCGCACACCCCGCTGCCTGCCCGGGTCGAGCAGCTGGCCCTCTCCGGCGACGTCACCTACTCGCTGCCGGCCAACGAGGTGCTCAAGCCGGGGTCGGTGCACAGGGCTCGCTCCCAGGCCTCGGACGCAGTCGTCGCCCGGCTGACCGAGGTGCTCGAGCAGTTCGACATCGACGCCCAGGTCACCGGCTACACCCGGGGTCCGACGGTGACCCGCTACGAGGTCGAGCTCGGTCCCGCGGTGAAGGTCGAGAAGGTCACCGCCCTCGGCAGGAACATCGCCTACGCCGTCGCCTCGGCCGACGTCCGGATCCTCTCCCCGATCCCCGGCAAGTCCGCGATCGGCATCGAGATCCCGAACACCGACAAGGAGATCGTCTCCCTGGGGGACGTGCTCCGCTCGGGCAACGCCCGCAACGACCACCACCCGATGGTCGTCGGACTGGGCAAGGACGTCGAGGGCGGCTTCGTGGTCGCGAACATGGCGAAGATGCCGCACCTGCTGGTCGCCGGTGCGACCGGCTCCGGCAAGTCGTCCTTCGTGAACTCGATGATCACCTCGATCCTGATGCGGTCCACCCCCGACGAGGTCCGGATGATCCTGGTCGACCCCAAGCGGGTGGAGCTCAACATCTACGAGGGTGTCCCGCACCTGATCACTCCGATCATCACCAGCCCGAAGAAGGCCGCCGAGGCGCTGGCCTGGGTGGTGCGCGAGATGGACCTGCGCTACGACGACCTCGCAGCCTTCGGGTTCCGGCACGTCGACGACTTCAACAAGGCGGTGCGGGCCAAGAAGGTGCAGGTGCCGCCGGGCAGCGAACGGGTGCTCGCGCCGTACCCGTACCTGCTGGTGGTCGTCGACGAGCTCGCGGACCTGATGATGGTGGCTCCCCGCGACGTGGAGGACGCGATCGTCCGGATCACCCAGCTGGCCCGGGCCGCCGGCATCCACCTGATCCTCGCCACCCAGCGGCCCTCCGTCGATGTCGTCACCGGCCTGATCAAGGCCAACGTGCCGTCACGGCTCGCCTTCTCGACGTCGTCGCTGGCCGACTCCCGGGTGATCCTCGACCAGCCGGGCGCGGAGAAGCTGGTCGGCCAGGGTGACGGGCTGTTCCTGCCGATGGG
>JBDTXF010000390.1:0-3725 GCA_040006355.1 Nocardioidaceae bacterium
CGAACAGCAACCGCTCGGTCCGCATCGCGACGGCCGCGCAACAGGTCCACACGTCCGCGATCGCGGCGACCCGCTCGCCGTACTGCAGGTGGTCCCAGACGAAGAACCCGTCCCAGCCGGCCGCCTCGGCTGCGGCAGCCAAGTCGCCGACCACCCGTGGGTCGGCCAAGGAGTCGAAGGGGGCGACGAACAGCCCGCGGCGCGTGGTCATCGCACCATCATGCGACGGCACCCAGCGGGATCGGCGGAGGGCCTTGGCACGCAGCTCAGGACCGCCGGCGAGTGCGGGCCACCTGCACCGTGCCGTCGATCGTGACCGGGTCGCCACTGGGAGGTCTACGTCTGGTGACGGCGTCGTGGAGCCAGGTGAGGTCGATTCGCCCCACGGAGGACACGGCCACCTGCTCCCGGTCGGTGAGGAACTGGTCCACGACGTTTCGGGCTCCGCCGGGCAGAACCACGGTCGTCCCGGTGCCCCTTCCGACGAGGGGCGTCAGCCGGATGCTGTTGACCCTGCTGTGCGTCTCATTCTGCCAGACCCGCCACAGCAGCACGCCCGGACCGGTGGCGGGTACGGCCAGGTCGAAGTCGACGTCGAAGTCGCCGTGCCCGACGGTCGGCGAGGCGTCGCGGTGCACCGTCGTCACAGGACCGGTCACCGGCAGCACGGTCCGGACTCGCAGCAGCGTGGCGGTCCTCGGCCGCCGACCACGGAGCTCCTCCCACGCCACCAGCAGACGGTCGTCGGCAACCGTTGCCAGCGCGGTCCGTGTGCGAGCATGCGACCACACAGCGCTCAGCGGAGCGTCCGGCGATGCCTGATGCAGGACCGTGAAGGTGCTCGCCGCCACGACCTCCGCTCCGGGGACACCCGTGCCCAGCGTGACCGTCTCCCGGCCGTCGGGTGCGACCTGCACGGCGACGCTCACGGCCCGACCCAACCGGCGTTCGAGCACCAGCGGACCCCCGCGTCGCTGCGCCCAGAGGCGAACCATTCCCTGCTCGCCACGGTCGGCGAAACCGACGCAGGCGACATGGACCACGCCGCGGTCGTCGAGGGCCAGCGTGCCTGCGGTGCAGCCGGGCAACCTGGTGGTCGTCCAGCGACCGCCGACGCTGTGGCGGACCACGCGGAAGAGCTCGCCGTTCGCGGCCAGCGCCGCCACGTCACCCCGGCGGTTCATGTCCAGGTCGGTCATCGTGGTGGAGCCGCTGTCGCGGGCCACCACGTGCCGTTGGGTCCAGCGCCCCTGCGGGCCCCGGATCCGCACCGACTCAGTCATCGCCCGCGCGCCGAACGTCGTCCACCCCACCACAGCGCGCCCGTCCCCGCCAGCGGCCACGGTCGGGGCTCCTCGGTCGGAGTCGCGAGCCAGCACAACAGGCTTCCCCCACCGGCCACGCGCGTTGCGGAACGCGGCGACGACCGGCCGGGTGTCGCGCGCGCTCCCGGGCTCGGTGGCGAGCAGCAACCCGCCGGCGTCATCGTCGGCCAGCACGGGCTTCACCGCGTGCTTGAGCAGCGCAGCCGAGGACAGCGGGGGGCCGAGAACGGTCGGTAGCACCACCTCTCCGGTCGCGCGGGATGCGCTCGCGGCCGGCGACGCGTCCACGGTTGCCGACGACGCCGGCGACAGCTTCCCGGAGGAGCACCCTGCCAGCGCGAGTGCGGCAACGAGCAACGCCACCGCCGGTGGTGTGGATCGCCTCATGTGCCCCCCTGATCGCGGCCGGTTCCGCTGTCACCTCAGGATACGGCGATCGGACGGGCTGGGCGGCTGTTGTTCTGCACCTGCATCCGGGACGGTTGACGGCGCCATGACCATGAGTGCGGTGGCAGGACAACGCTCCGAACCCACGCTTGAACGGTGTCAGCATGCGCCACGTCTGCGCGTCTGCACTCGATGCGCAGCCGAGGGTCAAACCCCCGCGCGGGACGCGCGAGCTCACAGCCACCCGTCGTTCGCCCCGGGGGACGACCGGCGGGCTCAGGTGGTCGCCTCCGACGGTCCCGAGAGCCCGATCAGCACACCGCCGGGAGCGCGCACCAAGGCAATTCGTACCCCTGGCATCACCGTCTCGGGGGCCGCCACCGACTCGGCACCAGCCGCGAGAGCTGCGGCGTACGACGCGTCCGTGTCCGCGACATGCACCGACGGGGTCGAAGCTGGACCCTCCCCCGCCTGAGTTGCACGGATGCCGCCTCCTCCGGTTTGCGAGTAGGCGAACAAGAGATAGTCCCCCGCCGGAGTCGGAACCGGTTGCTGGAAGGTCCATCCCAGCACCGCTGCAGCCCAGGCACAGGTCGCGATGGGGTCATCGCTAGCGAAGTCGGTGTGGGTGATCCACCCGTACAAGCCCTGGGTGAACTCGTGGTCGGATGAACTGCTGGAAGTCGAGGCGCTCGGTTCGCTGGTCACACCAAGTCGACCAGTGACAGGAGCAGAAGTCATCGCTCCCAGCAGCATGGAAAGTCGCTCGTCGGACAGATGGGCGAGTCGCCCCGTGGCACGACGGCCGACTGTGCCTGTGCGACTGGCTGGCCGGTGAGGTCTCACCTCCGACGCCCAGGGCCGCACCGACGTCGTAGGACGAGTCGACGGTCTGCCGGGTCCACGTCAACATGCCTGGCTCGACGCACGGCGAGAAGCCACGCCCCGGCATCGCGGCGGTGGTCCTCCCCGGCGGTGAGACCCGGGAGGTCGCCGACAACCTGTGGTTTCCCTCGGCGTGCCGGTCTCCCCGGAAAGGGCCACGTCCATCGAGGGTCGGCGCGGCTATGGAGGTTGTCCACTAGGGAACCCAACGCGTATGGCTTGCGTCCAACTGAAACAACGTGAGGAGACACATGCGTCGGCTGATATTCGTGGCGGCGACCCTGATGAGTGCCCTGCTGCTGTTGCCGACGCAGTCAGCGCTCGCGTCCTGCGCGCAGCACTCCGGTCCCGATGGTGCGCCAGTGATCTTCGTCGGGACCGCAGACGCGGAACGGCGTGGGTACACACGCTTCGAGGTGGATGAGGTTCGGGCTGGCCCGGATCTGGCCCACGAGGTGTGGGTCCTGTCCGGGCAGGAGCAACCCCCATGGCCGCTGAGCGTGTTCTCCAACGCTCACAGCTCGGTGGACGCCGACTTCGCCCTCGGGGATCGGTACGTCGTGGGCGCGAACCGGTCGTTCGCCACCAACGCCTGCCAGGTCTCCTCGGTCGATGCGGGCGCCAGCCGCTCAGGGGCGCGGGAACCTATCGAGGACGGCGTCGGCGGCGCCGACAAGCCCATCGGGCCACTCGGGCAGACCTTGTGGGTCGGCGGAATCGTTGGACTCCTCGCAGCAACCGTGAGAATCCTTCAGAGGCTCCGGCGACGAGGGAATGACGTGTCTGCGCCGTCCATCTGACACAGCGCAGGCGATTCGGACTGCTCGCAACGGCACGGAAGGCCCCCAGGAGCTGAGAGCGACGATCTGCTCTTGATGCAAAGCAGCTGGTCTGACCCCACCCCGGGCCACGACTCAGGCCCTCGGCTCGAGGTCAGACCGGGGTCCGAGCCAGTCCGGCTCGACCGCGGACAGGAGCACCAGTGCGGCCCATGCGGTGGACGGAGACCACACATGCGCTCGTGACTCTTGCCGGGTCGCCAGGCGTCGCCCAATGCAGGTGCGGTTCACGACCCCGGCGTACGACCAGCGTGACCTCGCCCTGGTCGGTCAGGGTGCGGACCTGACG
>JBDTXF010000391.1:0-3724 GCA_040006355.1 Nocardioidaceae bacterium
TGCTCCACCCCGAGCTGACCGCCTCCGCGACCGCGGCCGAGGCCGCCGAGGTCCGCGCACTCGACGCCACTGCTCACGCCTCGTGCAACCGGACGTGCGAGCTCGGGATGTCCCGCGCGACCGGCCGCAGCTACCGGCACCTGATCGAGCTCCTCGAGGACGTCACCCGACCCAGGCCCTGAGCAGCCGACGCGAGGGCCCGGCGCGTCGAGCCGTGCTCGCCTCACACCCCGAGCCAGGCGAGCACGGCCAGCACCCGCCGGTTGTCGTCCGGGGCCACGGGCAGGTCGAGCTTGGTGAAGATGTTGTTGGTGTGCTTGGCGACGGCCCTCTCGGTGACGAACAGGGCACTCGAGATGGCCGTGTTGGACCTGCCCTCGGCGATCAGCGCGAGCACCTCGCGCTCGCGCGGGGTGAGCCGGTCGACCGGGACCTGGCGAGCCATCACGGCTGCGACGACCTGGGAGTCGAGCACGGTCCCACCGGCCGCGACCCGGTGCAGGGCTTCGATGAACTCACCGACGTCGCTGACCCGGTCCTTGAGCAGGTAGCCGACCCCGCCCTCCCCGCTGGCCAGGAGCTCGCGCGCATAGATCCGCTCGACGTACTGCGAGAGCACCAGCACGGGGAACCCAGGCCTCCGGCGTCGGACCTCGACGGCGGCTCGCAGCCCCTCGTCGGTGTTGGTCGGCGGCAGCCGCACGTCGAGGATCGCGGCGTCGACATCGGGCACGGCGAGGGCCTCGGCCAGAGCAGCCTCGTCGCCGACGGCGGCCACCACCTCGACCGCGTGCGCCGACAGCAGCCTGATCAGGCCGTCCCGGAGGAGGGCGAGGTCTTCGGCGAGGACGACGCGCACGGGACCTCCAGCGTGACCAGCGTGGGCCCGCCTCTCGGGCTCGTCACACTCATGGTGCCGTCAAAGGCGGCCAGGCGCCGCGCGACCCCCCGCATGCCCGTTCCGTCGCCGGGCCGCGCTCCCCCGCACCCGTCGTCCCCGACCACCACGCGCAGCACGCCCGAGACCGCCGTCAGCTCCACCCAGGCGTGGCCGGCCCCGGAGTGCTTGCCGATGTTGGCCAGGCACTCCGCGACGGCGAAGTAGGCAGCCGACTCGATCGACGGCGGCAGCCGGCGTGCCAGCCTCCCGGTCAGCGTGACCTGCATGGGCAGGTCGAGAGACAGTGCCTCGATCGCGTCCCGGAGGCCACGGTCCGCGAGCACCGGTGGGTGGATGCCGTGGACGACGTCGCGAAGCTCACCCAGTGCCGCGCCCGTCGTACGGCGTGCGTCGTCGAGCATCTTCCGGGCACCCTCGGGATCACCGTCGAGGAGGTCGGCGGCCATGCCCAGGCTCATCCCCAGGCCGACGAGTCGCGCCTGGGCGCCGTCGTGGAGGTCGCGCTCGATCCGGCGCAGCTCCGCGGCCGAGTCGTCGAGGGACTCCGCGCGGGTGTCGGTGAGAACCTCCACCCGCTGCTCGAGACGCTCCGTGGCGCCGTAGGTCAGGAGCGCCCGGTCGAGGCGGCTACGGGCGACCATGATCGGGCCGACGCCGAAGTACCACACGAACCCGGTCACGAACAGCACGAACAGAAGGACCACGAGCAGCGACATCGTGCACGCGAGCACGAACGAGACCACCAGCCAGGCCTGGTCACGCCAGGTCATCGGGTCGGCGGCCCAGACCCGGAGCCGGCCGATCGGGCCGGCGTCCCCCGTCGGCCGGTAGGACGCCGGCACGGGCGAGCCGAGCACGTCCGCCGCCATCCGGCGGTGCAGGTTGGCCAGCCAGCGAGCGGCGGGCAGCGTCGCCAGGAGCACCGGCACCCCGACCACGACCACGACGAGGGTGCCGGCGACCACGTCGAGCACGAACAGGCCCAGCGCGGGGACCGCCAGCAGCAGCTGCGCGGCGGCGTACCCCGTCATCCGGAGCCGGGTCGCGTTGGTCATGGCACCCAGTGTGGACGCTCCAGCCGATCCGGACAGTGGTGCTGGGTCCACCCGCGAGGGGGATGCCTGCACTCCTGATCGCAGGTCCCCTGACATCGACGCTGGTCGGGTCCGTTCCAGACAGATCCGAGGAGCCCGCGATGTCCGACCACAGCTTCTTGTCCCGCCTTCCCCTCCGCGCCGCCCGGTGGAGCGCCACCCACCCGTGGCGTGCGATCGGTGGGTGGTTCTTCTTCGTCCTGGTCGCCGCGGCGATGGCGTTCGTCGTCCCGACCCAGCAGACCTCCGACGCCGACTACCGGCTCGGCGAGTCCGGGCGAGCCGATGCCCTGGTCGCGGCCGGCTCCTTCCCCGGCGGGCAGGTCGAGAGCGTCCTGATCACCGCCGGTGACGGCGGACGCCTCGACCCGACCGAGGTGCGGGCGGCCTCCCGGGACCTGCGCAGCAGGGTGGCGAGCCTGCCCGGAGTACGGCGGGTGACCGACGCGACGTGGAACCCCGAACGGACGGCCGCCCTGGTCGACGTCCAGGTCACCGACGCGGTCGACGACGCGACCCCTGTCCAGAGGGCCACGGCCGCCGTCGCGGCCGCGCACCCCGAGCTGTCGCTGCGGGAGGCCGGCGACATCTCGGTCAACACCGCGATCAACGACCGGGTCGCCCAGGACCTGCACTCGGCCGAGGGGATCAGCCTGCCGATCACCCTCCTGCTGATGGTGGTGGCGTTCGGCGCGGTGATCGCGGCCGGCGTCCCGGTGCTGCTGGCCGTCACCTCGGTCGGGGCCACGATGGGCATCGCCGCACCGCTCTCGCACCTGATCCACGCCGAGTCGACCGTGACCAGCATGATCGTGCTCATCGGCATGGCCGTCGGCGTCGACTACTCGCTGTTCTACCTCAAGCGCGAGCGCGAGGAGCGGGCCGCCGGCCGGACGACGCTCGATGCCGTCGAGATCGCCGCTGCGACCTCCGGCCACTCCATCCTGGTGTCCGGGGCCGCCGTCGTCGCCTCGATGGCGGGCCTGTTCCTGGTCGGTGGGGCGACCTTCGACTCTCTCGCAGCCGGCGCGATCGTCGTCGTCGTCATCAGCGTGATCGGCTCGGTCACCGTGCTGCCGGCACTGCTCGTCACACTCGGTTCCCGGGCCGACCGGCCGCGGGTCCCGCTGCTGTGGCGGCTCAACCGGAGGATCGGAGCCGGTGGCCTCAGTCGACGCATCCTCGCTCCCGTCGTGAGTCACCCGGTCGCCGCGCTGACCGTGGCCGTGGTCGCCGTCGGCGCCCTCGCGGCACCCGCGCTCGGGATGAAGATCCACGACTCCGGCCTGCAGACGCTGCCGGCATCGATCCCCCAGGTGCAGACGCTGCGTCAGATGGCTGAGGAGTTCCCCGCACAGGGCACGACCGCCACGGTGGTCGTGCACGGCACCACTGCGGAGCAGCCGGCCATCCTGGGCGCGCTGCACGGGTTGACGACCACGGCTGCCGGGACGGCATCGTTCGACGCGGCCGGACGGGACGCGATCCAGACCTCGCCCGACCGTCAGACGGTGCAGCTGAGCCTGCCGATCCCCTGGTCCGCGGCGGATCCGCGCTCCGAGCAGGCGATCACCGATCTGCGTGACCACCTCCTGCCCGACGCGCTGTCCGGGCTCTCCGTGCAGCACGCGGTCGGTGGCGAGGTCGCGACGTCCATGGACTTCGCCTCGCGCCAGCAGAGCAGGATCCCCTTGGTGATCGGGTTCGTGCTCCTGCTCACACTGGTGAT
>JBDTXF010000392.1:0-3723 GCA_040006355.1 Nocardioidaceae bacterium
GCCCGAAGTACTCCTTGACGAGCCAGAAGCCGGCGTCGTTGACGTGGCTGAAGAAGAGCGACCCTGCGCCCACCGCGAGCACCAGCAGGGACAGGTGCGGCTTGTCGAGCGTGGCGCCGAGCGGTGCGACGATGCCTGCGGCGGTGACGGTCGCGACGGTCGCCGAACCCGTCGCCAGCCGGATGCCGACCGCGATCAGCCAGCCGAGCAGCAGCACCGACAGACCTGAGCCCTTCGCGGCGTCGGCGATGACGGTGGCGACCCCCGAGTCAGAGAGCACCGTCTTGAAGCCGCCCCCGGCGGCGACGATCAGCATGATGGACGCGACCCCCGGCAGACCGGAGCCGAGGGAGTCGTTGATCTGGCTCCGGTTCATCCCCGAGGTGTGCCCGACCGCCACCATCGCGACCAGGACGCCGACCAGGAGCGCGAACGACGGCTCGCCGAGGAAGTCCAGCACCGTGCGGGTGCTCGACCCGTCGTCCAGGGTGAGCTCGCCGATGGCCCGGATCAGCATCAGCAGCACGGGCAGCACGATGGACAGGATCGCCAGCGCGAAGGTGGGCGCGCGGGTGGCACCGGCCTTCTCCTGCTGGGTCGGCTCCGATGGCTCCTCACGCCTGTGGGCCGTGTCGACCGCGCTCGAGGACCGGTCGTCCGTGCCACCCGTGGCGGTCGCGGCCCGCTGCCCGTCGCCGGACCCGTGGACGGCGTGACCGTCACCCGAGACGGCGGCGGCGTGCACCGGGACCCACTGGTCCACGAACCGGGCCAGCAGCGGCCCTGCGATCACGAGGGTGGGGAAGGCGACGATCAGGCCGAAGACGAGCGTGTAGCCCAGGTCGGCGTGCAGGAACGAGATCGCGGTGACCGGTCCCGGGTGCGGGGGCACGAGCCCGTGCAGGATCGACAGGCCGGCCAGCGCCGGGATGCCCACCAGCATCAGGGAGACCTGCGTGCGTCGGGCCACCAGCACGATGATCGGCACCAGGATGACCACACCGATCTCGAAGAACATCGGCAGCCCGATGATCGCCGCGATCAGGGCCATCGCCCACGGCAGCTTGGCGGGGCCGACCCGGTCGACGATCGTGTCCACGATCCGGTTGGCGCCCCCGGAGTCCGCGAGCAGCTTGCCCAGCATGGCGCCCAGGGCGATCAGCAGGCCCACACTGCCGAAGGTCGACCCGAGCCCGGTGACGAAGCTCGTGAGGGCGTCCTCGGGCGGCACCCACGCCACCACTGAGAGGACCACGGTGCCGAGGATCAACCCGAGGAGGGGATGGAACTTCCCCCAGACGATCGTCAGCACCACGGTCGCGATGCCGGCCAGGGCGGCGGTCAGCAGCTGGGCGTTCCCGGCACTGCTCAGCGGCTGGTCGGCGGCTATCACCATCATCGACGTCATCACACCATCACTCCTCGGGGTCGGTCCGGCAGAGACCTGTCACCCTACGCAGAACCGCCACCGGATCCTCGGCTCGGACAGCGCTGCGAGGTCATTCGTCGTCCCAGTGCGCGGCGACCTTCTTGCTCGGCTGCACACGAGGCGGCTCGCCCGGCATCTTGGGATAGTCCGGCGGGTAGGGCAGCTCGACGGCCCCCTGCTCGTCGTACAGCTCGAGGAGGGGGGTCAGGTCGCACTGCACGTCGTCGATCGCCGCGTGCACGTCCCCGCGCTCGGCGAACCGCTCGGGCAACGTGAACAGGTTGAAGTCCCTGGGGTCGGCCACCTCGGGCAGCTCGTCCCACTCCATCGGCGTCGACGCCGGCGCGCCCGGCTTGGGGCGCAGGCTGTAGGCCGACGCGATCGTGCGGTCCCGGGCGTTCTGGTTGTAGTCGACGAAGATCGCGTCCCCGCGCTCCTCCTTCCACCACTTGGTGGTCACCCCGTCGGTGCGCCGCTCGAGCTCCCGGCCGAAGGCGATGGCCGCGTGGCGTACGTCGGCGAACTCCCACCGCGGCTCGATGCGGACGTAGACGTGCACCCCGCGGTTGCCCGAGGTCTTGGGGAAGCCGACCATGCCGAGATCGGCGAGCAGCTCGCGGGCCACCCCGGCGACCCGCACCGAGTCGTGGAAGCCGGTGGTGCCGTAGGGATCGAGGTCGAGCCGCAGCTCGTCGGGCCGGTCGGGGACGTCGCGACGTACGGGCCAGGGGTGGAAGGTGATCGCCCCCATCTGCGCGCACCACGCTGGGACCGCGATCTCGGTCGGGCAGATCTCGTCCGCGGTGCGGCCGGAAGGGAAGGTGATGGTCGCGGTCTCGAGGTAGTCCGGTGCCCCCTTGGGGACCCGCTTCTGGTAGAACGCGTCGCCGTGCTCGCCGGTGCGCGTGGCCAGCGTGATGCCCTCGCGGACCCCCTTGGGCCAGCGCTCCAACGCCGTGGGCCGGTCCCGCAGGGCCCGCATGATGCCGTCCGCGACCGAGACGTAGTACTCGACGACCATCAGCTTGGTCACCTCGGCGGTGCGGTCGGTGGCCTCGTAGATCACCCGGTCCGGGTTGGAGACCCGGACCGCACGCCCGCCGGCGTCGACCTCAGTCGCTGGGCTCGCCATGGTCGGCACTCTAGCGGCGGGCTCGGACTTGGCAGCGAAAGTATCCTGGGGACCATGAGCTACGAGGTCGAGAAGAGTGACGCGCAGTGGCGTGAGCAGCTGTCCCGCGACGAGTACGCCGTGCTGCGCAAGGCGGGGACCGAGCGCGCCTTCACCGGTGAGTACACCGACACCAAGACGGTCGGCGTCTATCGCTGCCGGGCCTGCAGCGCCGAGCTGTTCAAGTCCGAGACCAAGTTCGAGTCGCACTGCGGCTGGCCGTCGTTCTACGCCCCGCTCGCCGAGGACCGGGTCGAGTACATCGAGGACAAGTCGATGTTCATGAAGCGTGTCGAGGTCCGGTGCGCGAACTGTGGCTCGCACCTCGGGCACGTGTTCGACGACGGCTACGGCACCCCGACCGGTCAGCGCTACTGCATCAACTCGATCAGCATGACGCTCGAGCCCGCCGACGTGCCCGCCGAGTAGCAGGCGCTCCAGGGGTGTGAGGCAGGTCGCGCCGCGATCCCTTGATCGGTGCGCAGGGTCTGTCACCGTGGAAGATGCCCCCTCGCAGGCGTCATCCACCGCGGTCATCCCGGCCGCGGCACCTGCAGGCGGTGGACATGGAGAACACCTATGAGCACCCTTCCCAGCACCAGCCTGCCTGTCACCGAGTGCGCGGACGCCCTTGTCGTCTGGGTCGCCTCGACCACCGTCGGCGCGGAGCGCACCCGACTCGGAGCCGAGCTGTCCAAGGCCCGGGGGGTCTTCGGGATCTACGCCGAGGCCGTCCACGACGGCACCCAGCGGACCGCGGACGCCCTCCGGTCCCTGGCCGGCCGGTCCGCCGGGGAGACGGTGTTCCCCGCACCTCACACCTTCGGCGCCACGCCGGCCGCCAAGCTGCTCCCCCGCGGTGCCCGCGTCGTGGGCTGGCTCGAGGCCGACGGCTACCGCGCGGTGGCCGGCACCACGCAGCCGACGCCCGCGTGGCTGGACGCGGCACACACCTCGCTGACCGCCTGAGGGTCCCTCCCCCCGCGCGCCGAGGGGTCACTGCCCCGCGCGCCGAGGGGTCACTCCCTCCCGCCTTTTCCCGGCGCGCCGAGGAGGACGTGACCCCTCGGCCAGACGGGCCCCCCCGCCGAGGCGCGTGAGGATGCGCAGGAGCGCGCGCCTC
>JBDTXF010000393.1:0-3713 GCA_040006355.1 Nocardioidaceae bacterium
GGCAGACACGTCATCACAACCTGCGAGCTGGCGAGAACCTGCTCGATCGATGAAGCGGCTTTTGCGCCGGCTTGCACCAGGTTATCGCAGGCTCGGAGATTGCGGTCGAAAACGGTTAGCGAAAAACCTTTCTTCAGAATGTTGAGGGCAATGGGATTGCCCATGTTTCCAACACCGATGAACCCGACCAACGACGTCATGATGTCTTCCTCCGGTGGCAATGGCCCGCAGGCGAGCGCTGTCGCGCCGATGTTGCGCGGGTGCTTGCAGTGAGACTCGCAGTAGGGTTCAGGGTCTGGGCCCTGCCCGGGCAGTGTAGCAGCTCGTCAATTCGAGGCGATTCCGCACGCCGACCCCGATCCGCGCTTCGGCCTGCTGCCCATCTCGTTTATAGTTGCACCGGTGGCTCTGCACGACAATTTACTGGAGGCCCTTCATGCTCGCGAGTGCGTCCTCGTGCGACGCGTCCCCCTGGCGGACCACCTCATGGAGGTGGCGATCCTGCGCCTTGATGACCTCGTCAGCAGTCTCTCCCTGCATCGAGACCTCGCAGGGTCCCCCCATCTGCCTGCACGTCATGGACTTCATCGGCTCCACTTCCCTTCGCGCTGCGGCCCGCCGGCCCGGCTTCGTGAGCGCGGGCGGGACCGACCACCCTCACGGGACGACGATAGGACCGCCGACGGGTCGCACGCTTCTCGATTCCTGCTCGATGTGGGATGAGTTCGGTCCGCGCCCGGGGTCTACACCGTGGTTCAGAAACCATCACGATGCGAGGGGAATCCCATGAACACGCTCACAGTCGATGTCTTCACCACCCTCGACGGCTTCACTGCAGCCGAGGGCTGGCCTGGCTACTGGGGCAAGGAGGGTCCAGAGCTGATGGCGTGGCTCGAGGAGAAGCTCGCCGAGGACCACGTCCTGGTGATGGGTGCGAACACCTACCGCACGATGTCGCAGATCGTGGCTGAGCAGGAGGACCCCACGTTCGTGCGGATGGCCGAGATCCCGAAGGTCGTGTTCTCCTCCACACTGGAGCCCCCGTTGGCCTGGGACAACACCGAGCTGGTCGCAGGCGACGCCGTCGCGTCGCTGCGCAGGATGAAGGAAGAGGGCCCGGCGCCGATGCGGACGATGGGCAGCATCTCCCTGAGCAGGTCCCTGATGCGCGCGGGTCTCATCGACCATCTGCAGGTCACGATCTTCCCCGTGGTCACGGGCCAGTCCGGCCTGGTCCCGCTCTTCGCCGGGTGGCCGGACCTCGACCTGGAGCTGGTCACCTCGCGCACCTTCGACGGCCGCACCCAGCTTCTCGACTACGTGCCGACGCTTCACTGACCTCGGCGAGGAGCCGCACCGTCCACGCAGTGGGTGAGTCCCGGTCGCCGCGACGGTGCCCGGCCACGTGCTCGGTCACCACGCGGCTAGAGCAGCAGACCGCTCCGGGTGGGACAGGCCGAGGACGCGCAGACGAAGCGGAACGGCGGATCGGCGAGGAGCACGCTCGCCTGTGCGTCGGGGGGTGAGGAGGGGTCCATCTGGAGAACGAGCTCCTCACCGCAGCTAGGACACCTCGAGGTGGCGGAGCCGGTCATGTCTGCGCCCTCCTTGGGCATCGGTCTGCTGCTCCAGCAGCGAGTCGTCCGGATTCCGATCGATGAGGACCGGGGGTCAGCTGTGCACCGAGCGGCGCGCGCCGAGGCGGGTCCAGACGAGAAGCGCGATGATCGCGCCGATGACCGACCCGATGATGCCGGCGGGCTGCAGGATGCCGTCGGCGGCGTCCTTGTGGAACAGCAGATAGCCCAAGAAGCCGCCCACGAACGATCCGACGACGCCGAGCACGACGGTCATCGCGATGGACATGTCCTGCTTTCCCGGGACGAGGAGACGAGCCAGTGCGCCCGCGATCAGCCCGACGACGAGGATGGTGATGATGAGACCCAGCATGATGTGCCTTCCGGTTGAGTTGGTTCCTCCATCATCAAGACCCCCAGGGCGGGTCCGATACACCCCTGGGTAGGTTAGGGTGAGGAGATGTCAGAGGCTGAGAGCGTGGCTGGGAGACGGCCCATCACGGTGGCGCTCGTCGACGACTACGACGTCGTCCTGATCGGGGTGGCCAACATCCTCGATCGCTACCGTGACCGGGTGGTCGTCGCAGAGATCGACACCAACGAGCCGGTTGACGACGTCGTCGACATCGTGCTCTACGACTGCTTCGCACAACCGGAGTCCGATCACGACGACATCGCCGTCCTGATCGACAACCCTCGTGCCCGTCGTGTGGTCGTCTACACCTGGAACTTCCACCCCGACCTGATCGAAGCCGCCCGCCGGCAAGGAGTGCGCGGCTACCTGTCCAAGGCCTTGCCCGCCCGCGAGCTCATCACGGCACTCGAGGCCGTGCATGCCGGCGACGTGGTCATCAGCGACCCGCCCGGCAGGGCCGGTGGCGTGAACGGGCTCGACTGGCCCGGCCGCAGCGAAGGCCTGAGTGAGCGTGAGTCCGAGATCCTCGCCCTCATCACGCAGGGTCTCAGCAACGCCGACGTAGCCGCGCGGACCTTCCTGACGCCCAACACCGTCAAGTCCTACATCCGCACCCTCTATCGCAAGATCGAGGTCGCCAGCCGCACCCAAGCCGTGCTGTGGGGCATCGCCCACGGGTTCGCCCCTGACCATCACAGGATCGACCACTGGCGCGGCGGACCCTGATCTCGGCGGCGAAGTCGTGCGGACTCGGCGGCTCGGACGTCTGGCTGTCATCGTGAGACCCCGGGAGGCCACGATCTTCCCCGGCGTCACGGGCCAGTCCGGCCTGGTCCCCATCGTCGCCGACTGGCCGGACCTCGATCTGGAGCTGGTCACCTCGCGCACCTTCGACGGCCGCACCAGCTTCTCGACACTTTGCCGACCCTGCACTGATCGCGCCCACTCGCGTCTCTCATGCACCCCAGGATCAGGCGTCGGCAGAGGCGCGTGAAGGTCGTCACCGACGTGATCACCCGGGTGCGCGGTCGTGACGAGAAGCGGGAGCCGGAACCAGTTCGAGGTCTCGCGGCGCTCGGCTAGGCCGCGGTCTCGGCTACGGGCGCCATGGTGGTCCGGAGCCGGATCAGCGCGTCTCGGACACGGGTCTTCGCCGTGCTGACCGGTATCTGCAGGAGCACCGAGACCTCGCGGTAGGAGCAGCCGTCGAAGTAGGTCAGCTCCAGGGCCTGGCGCTGGATCGGAGACAGGACGACCAGAGCCTCTCGGACCGACGCAGCATCCAGGGAGGCGTGTGCTGCCGCGGAGGTCTCGTCGTACGGCGTCTTGCGGCTTCGCTCGGCATCCAGCGCGTCGCGACGACGCCAGGCTTCGGAGTGACGGACCCGGTCCACCGCTCTGCGGTGAGTGATCGTCATCAACCACGCGAGCGCCGAACCACGGTCCGGATCGAAGCGTCCGGCGGTCTGCCAGACCTGCGCGAACACCTCCTGGGTCGCCTCTTCGGCCTGGTGCGCGTCCCTGAGGACCCGCAGCGCACGACCGTAGATCCGTGCCGCCGTCAGGTCGTAGATCTCCTCGAAGGCGACCACGTCTCCGCGACCGGCGGACTGCAGGAGGGTTTCGAGGGTGGCCGAGCGAGGACTGTGCGCGCGGTCGCCATCGCCCGCGCTCGTCGCCCGAGGAAGCACTGCGGACCCGCTCGGCCTCGACTCGAGGGG
>JBDTXF010000394.1:0-3712 GCA_040006355.1 Nocardioidaceae bacterium
GCCTGGCTGGCGTTCTCGGTGGTCCGGCTGCTCGAGGAGCACTTCTCGCGACAGATCTCCTATGAGTTCACCGCGGGCATGGAGGACATCCTCGACGACATCGCCGGTGGTCGACGCGACCGCAACACCGAGCTGGCGGAGTTCTACTTCGGCAGCGGCGACGTCGAGGGGCTCAAGCAGCTGGTCACCGAGCTCGGCGACATCGACGCCCGGGAGCTCGCGACGTTCCCGATCAGCGAGGGGGTCGACCTGCGGGTCGGCCGCTACGGGCCCTACATCGAGAGCACCTCGGAGTCGGGTGAGTCCGTCCGCGCCAACGTGCCCGAGGACCTCCCGCCCGACGAGCTGACCCCGGAGAAGGCCCAGGAGCTGCTCGCCAACCCGGCCGGTGAGGAGACCGTCCTCGGGGAGAGTCCCGAGACGGGCTTGACGATCGTGGCGAAGAACGGTCGCTACGGTCCCTATGTCACCGAGCTGCTGCCCGAGGACGCGCCCAAGTCGGCGAAGCCGCGCACCGGCTCGCTGTTCGCCTCGATGCACCTCGACACGATCACCCTGGACCAGGCGCTGATGCTGCTCACCCTGCCGCGCGTGGTCGGGGTGGACCCCGAGTCCGGTGACGAGATCACCGCGCAGAACGGCCGCTACGGACCCTACCTCCGCAAGGGCACGGACTCCCGCTCCATCGAGTCCGAGGAGCAGCTGCTCACGATCACCCTCGAGCAGGCCCTCACGGTCTATGCCCAGCCCAAGCAGCGCGGCCGGGCCGCGGCCAACCCCGGCAAGGAGGTCGGCACCGACCCGGTCAGCGGCAACCCGATCCTGCTGAAGTCCGGTCGCTTCGGGACCTACGTCACCGACGGGGAGTTCAACGCGACCCTGCGCCAGGGCGACGACGAGACCACGCTCACCCTCGAGCGGGCCGCCGAGCTGCTTGAGGAGCGTCGCGCCAAGGGTCCGGCGAAGAAGGCCGCCAAGAAGGCCGCGAAGAAGGCCCCGGCCAAGAGGTCGACCGCTAAGAAGAAGACCGTGGCTGCGAAGAAGACCGTGGCTGCCAAGAAGGCCTGACGCCGGGTCGGCGGGTCGGCGGGGCAGGGAGTCCGGCCGTAGGCTGGCCGCGTGAGTGACCGGACGTCCGAGCAGCAGCCACCCCCGTCGTCGTCGACGGTCGACGACCTGCAGCGTGCGCCCGTGCACTCGCTGGCCGCGGTGCTGCGGATCCGCGACTTCCGGCACCTGTGGATCGGT
The DNA here is from genome assembly GCA_040006355.1 of Nocardioidaceae bacterium. Lineage (GTDB taxonomy): Bacteria > Actinomycetota > Actinomycetes > Propionibacteriales > Nocardioidaceae > Nocardioides_B. Next base: position 1,249 of record JBDTXF010000394.1, read on the forward strand.
CTCGGCCTCTCCAGCCTCGGTGACTGGATGGGCCTGCTCGCGCTGACGGCGATGGCCAACGCGAGCGCCGACTCCTACGCGGGCAAGAACTACGCCATCGCCACCGTGCTCTTCCTGCGGGTGCTGCCGGCGCTGGTGATGGGCCCGATCGCCGGGTACGTCGCGGACCGGCTGGACCGGCGCGGCGTGCTGATCTGGGGTGACTACCTGCGCGGGGCGCTGTTCTTGACCATCCCGATCGTCGGCACGCTGTGGTGGATCTTCGTGGTCACCGTGCTGGTCGAGGCGATCAGCCTGGTGTGGGGGCCGGCGAAGGACGCCACCGTCCCCAACCTCGTGCCGCGGCACCGCCTCGAGGCCGCCAACCAGGTCAGCCTCGCCACCACCTACGGCTCCGCGCTGCCGGCGGCGGCGATCTTCGCCGGGCTGACCCTGGTCGACAAGCTCTACCGGAACGTCTTCGACGGCGTCGGCAGCGGCCCGGTCGACCTGGCGCTCTACTTCAACGCGGTCTCGTTCGTGGTCTCCGGGGTGGTCATCTCCCGCCTCACGAACATCCCGCGCGGTCCCGCCGACATCGGCGGCGAGGCCGGCGCCTGGACGGTGATCACCGACGGCTGGAAGTACGTCGGCCGCACCCCCGTCGTGCGTGGCCTGGTGACCGGCATCATCGGGGCGTTCGCAGCCGGGGGCGTGGTGATCGGGCTGGCCCGGACCTACGTGTCCGACCTCGGGGGCGGCGACTCCGGCTACGGACTGCTCTTCGGCACCGTCTTCGCCGGTCTCGGGCTCGGCATGTGGCGCGGCCCGCGGCTGGTTCCCGGGCTCTCGCGGCGCCGGCTGTTCGGCATCTCGCTCACGCTGACCGGCCTGCTGCTCTTCCCGCTCGCCCTCGTCCAGCAGCTGCCGGTGGTGGTCGCGCTGACCGCGGTGCTGGGGTTCTTCGCCGGCGTCGGCTGGATCACCGGCAACACGATGCTCGGGCTCGAGGTCCCTGATGAGCTGCGCGGGCGGACCTTCGCCTTCGTCGGCTCGATGATCCGGCTCGCCCTCGCGCTGGTCCTTGCCGTCGCGCCACTGCTCGCCGGAGTGATCGGGGCGCATGACTTCGGCCCGCTGGACGAGAACGGCCAGCCGTTCGTGGTCTACAACGGTGCCGCCTTCACGTTCCTGATCGCCGCCGTGCTCATGACAGCTGTCGGTGTGGCGTCGTACCGTCAGATGGACGACCGGAAGGGGATCTCGCTGTTGACCGACCTGAGGCACTCCTTCACCGGCTCCGAGGGCGTCTATGCCGCGACGGGCTGCTTCGTGGCGCTGGAGGGCGGCGAGGGGGCCGGCAAGTCCACCCAGGCCCGGCTGCTGGGCGACTGGCTCCGCACCGAGGGGTACGACGTGCTGCTCACCCACGAGCCGGGGGACACCGAGGTCGGCGCCCAGCTGCGGCGGATCGTCCTCGACCCGGCCACCGGCGCGATCTCGCACCGCACCGAGGCGCTGCTCTACGCCGCGGACAAGGCCGAGCACGTCGACCGGGTGGTCGCCCCGGCCCTGGCCACCGGCACTGTCGTGGTCACCGACCGCTACGTCGACTCGACGCTGGCCTACCAGGGTGCCGGCCGCGACCTCGCGGACCGCGAGGTCGAGCGGGTGGCCCGCTGGGCGACCGGGGACCTGCGACCGCACCTCACCGTGGTGCTGGACCTCTCGCCGCAGCAGGGACTGGAGCGCTTCGAGGAGCGCGACCGCATCGAGAGCGAGTCCGTGGACTTCCACGAGCGGGTCCGCCAGATGTTCCTGCAGCTGGCCACCGGCTCCCCCGAGCGCTACCTGATCGTCGACGCCCGGCGGCCCGTCGACGAGGTCGCGCAGGAGATCGCGGCCAGGGTGCGTCCGCTGCTCGGCCCCGCCACCCGCACCGTGCCGGGCGCGGGCGCGGGCCCGGACCCGGACCTCGTCCCGGTCCCCGAGGCCGACTCGTGACCGCGGCCTTCGAGCGACCCGGCACCGACCCGGAGGTCGCCGGCGGGGTGTGGTCGACGCTCGTCGGCCAGCAGCACGCGGTGGCCACCTTGCGGCGTGCCGTCGCCGGCAAGGGCATGACGCACGCCTGGCTGTTCACCGGGCCGCCGGGCTCCGGGCGGTCCAACGCCGCGATCGCCTTCGCGGCCGCCCTGCAGTGCGAGCGCGGCACCGGCTGCGGGGAGTGCCACGCCTGCCGCACGGCGCTGGCGGGCTCCCATCCCGATGTCAGCATCACCCGCTCGGAGACCTCGATGCTCTACATCAAGGACATGCGCGAGCTCGTGCACCGCTCGGCGCTCGCACCGGTCGAGCGCCGCCACCAGGTGATGATCGTCGAGGACGCCGACCGGCTCGGGGACGCCAGCGGTCGCACCGGCAACACCCTGCTCAAGGCCATCGAGGAGCCGACCCCCAAGACCGTGTGGCTGCTGTGCGCGCC
>JBDTXF010000395.1:0-3711 GCA_040006355.1 Nocardioidaceae bacterium
GGTCGGACCCGGTGGCACCCACCACCTGCCCCGGGTCCGACCATCTCCGGCTCGGCAAGGACTTGGTCCGGGGGGCCGCTCCCCTCCGGACCGAGATTGGGTGGATCACCGCAGTGGCCCCGACCTCCGCGTCGGGGCCACTGTCACGCCCGTGGGTCGGGAGATGCTTGCCCGGGCCAGGTGCGGGGTACGACGCACCCATGAGCGAGTCCACGAACGAGCAGGAGACGCCCGAGCAGGGGCTGATCAGCGACGAGCAGCTCCCCGACGACCTGAGGCCGGACAAGAACCCGATGGCCCAGGACCCCGACGACTCCGAGGGCGGCGCCACGGGACCCACAGGCCCCCAGGGCGGCGACGCGGACCAGGGCGCGCCGGACACCGGTCAACCGGGCTGAGCACAGGTTCGCTGGCATGCGGCGGCACCGGATGACTCGTCGGCTGGTCCAGCTCCTCGTCGGACTCGCTCTGTACGGCGCCAGCCTGGCGCTCGTGCTGCGGGCCGGCCTCGGCCTCGCGCCCTGGGACGTGCTGCACCAGGGGCTCGCCCGGCGTACAGGGCTCTCGATCGGGGTGGTGCTGATCGCGGTCAGCTTCGTGGTGCTGCTGGCCTGGGTGCCGCTGCGGCAGCGACCGGGCTTCGGCACGATCGCCAACGCGATTCTGGTGGGCGTCTTCGTGGACCTCACCCTCGGGGTGGTCGGCGACGTGGACGGCTGGCTGTGGCGGTGCCTGCTGCTGGTGGCGGGTGTGCTGCTCAACGGGCTCGCCACCGCGCTCTACATCGGTGCGTCCCTCGGTGCGGGGCCGCGCGACGGGCTGATGACCGGCCTGGTCCGACGTACCGGCCGCTCGGTCCGGCTGGTCCGCACCTGCCTCGAGGTGGGCGTGCTGGCCGTCGGGTTCCTGCTCGGCGGGACCGTCGGGGTCGGCACGGTGCTCTACGCCGTCGCGATCGGCCCGATCGCCCACGCACTGCTGCCCCTGCTGACCGTGGGGCCGTCACCCGCGAGTCCGGTCGTACCCCCTCCGTCAGTTCATGACGTCGCCTAGAGTGGACATCATGAACAAATGGGGCGGAACCGGTGCGCGCTGGCGTCGCCGCCGGACCCTCCCGCTGTGGGGCGAGACCGTCGTGCTGGTGGTCCTGGCGCTGGTCGTCTCCGCGGTCGTCAAGACGTTCTTCGTGCAGATGTTCTTCGTGCCGTCCGGGTCGATGCGTCCGTTGTTCGTCGACGACGACCGGATCCTGGTGCAGAAGGTCTCCTACTGGGCCGGCGACGTGCAGCGCGGCGACGTGGTGGTCTTCAACGACCCGGGCGGCCGGTGGCTGGGCTCTGAGGGCACCCCACCGCTGACGCCGATCCAGAAGGCGCTCTCCGACGTCGGGCTCTACCCCACCGGGGGTCACCTGGTGAAGCGGGTGATCGGCATCGGCGGCGACCACGTCGTGTGCTGCGACTCCCAGGGCCGGGTCAGCGTCAACGGCGTCCCGTTGAGCGAGAAGTCCTACATCATGAAGGGCGCTGAGCCGTCCGTGCGTCGCTTCAACGTCACCGTCCCGAAGGGTCGGCTGTGGGTGATGGGTGACAACCGCGGCAACAGCGAGGACTCGCGCTTCCACGAGGACCTGCCGGGCCACGGCACCGTCCCGGCCCAGGACGTGGTCGGCAAGGTGTGGGCGATCGTCTGGCCGTTCGGCCGGGCCCACCTGCTCCACGAGCCGGCCACCTTCGAGAACCCGCAGCTGTCCGCCGGCGCCAAGTAGCCCCCCACCCCGATAGTCCGTGACGCAACGCAGGTTCTTCCGTGCTCAGAACCTGCGTCTGGTCACGGACTATCGGGGTGGGGGCTGGGGGTCGGCGCGGCGTGGCAGGCTGGTGGGATGACCAACGTCTACATCCACGGTCACCACGAGTCGGTGCTGCGCTCGCACCGGTGGCGCACGGCCGAGAACTCCGCGGGCCACCTGCTGCCGCTGCTGGAGCCCGGGATGCGGCTGCTCGACATCGGGTGCGGTCCAGGCACGATCACCATGGACCTCGCCGACCTGCTCGGGCCGGACGGGCGGGTCACTGCGCTGGAGCGCACCGAGAGCGCCCTGGACCTGGCGCGCGGTGAGGCGGCCAGGCGCGGGACGGCGAACGTCGAGCTGGTGGTCGGCAACGTGCAGGCCCTCGACCTCCCGGACGACTCCTACGACGTCGTGCACGCCCACCAGGTGCTGCAGCACGTGGACGACCCGGTCCGGGCGCTGCAGGAGATGCGCCGGGTGTGCCGCCCCGGCGGGGTGGTCGCGGTCCGCGACAGCGACTACGGCGGCTTCGCCTGGCACCCCCGGGTCGACGAGCTCGACCGGTGGCTGGAGGTGTACGTCGCCGTAGCCCGCTCCCACCACGCCGAGCCCGACGCCGGACGCCGGCTGCTGTCCTGGGCGCAGGCGGCCGGGTTCACCGAGGTGAGCGCGAGCTCGAGCACCTGGTGCTACGCGACCCCGGCCGAGCGGGCCTGGTGGGGCGGGCTCTGGGCCGACCGGGTCGTGGACTCCGACCTGGCCCGTCAGGCCGTGGAGCGCGGGGTCGCGACCGCGGACGAGCTGGTGGCGATCGCCGGCGGCTGGCGCCGCTGGGCCGAGCAGGACGACGGCTGGTTCAGCGTGCTGCACGGTGAGATCCTGGCCCGTGCCTGAGACACCGGTCCCGGCTCAGACCAGGACCCGGATCTCGTCACCGAGCCGGGCGGCTCCGACCAGCCGGAGCCGGTCACCGGACCAGAAGCTGCCGGGGTCGTAGAAGTTCGTCGGCCGGTCGTCCCCGAGCAGCCCCATCGCCTGGTACGTCGCAGCGACCACCTCCGCGCAGTACGTCGTCTCCACCGCCGCGGGCCGCCGCAGCCGTCCCCGTGCCCAGCGGCCGGCCAGCGTCGCGGTCGCGGGGAACGGCGTGCCGTCCATCCGGGCGATGGTGGTGAGCACCGCCGCCTCCATCTCGGGGGTGACCGTGCTGTCGAGCTGGCGGAGCCAGGCCCGCTGGTCGTAGCGCTGCGACCACTGACCGACCGCGTCGCGCAGGTCGTGCAGCTGTACGCCGCGGTGGAAGGTCCCCGTCCAGACGTCGACCAGCCCCCGGCCGAGCTCGGCGTGCCACATCAACGGGGGCAGGTCGTCGAGGACCACCGCCATGCCGACGTGGTTCACCGGACTGTTCGTCACAGCACGGATAGCGTGGTCGGCAGCGGAGCGGCCGCGGAACAGCCACACGTCCCCGGTGCGGGTCAGCTCGACCGCGTCGTCGAGGGCGAGGGTGCTCGTGCGGGGCATCGAGGGACTCCAGGGAAGAGGAGGGCGGATGAAGCTGTGGAAGGCTCTCGGCGTGGCAGGGCTGGCGGGGGTGGCCGCCACCGGGGCCATCATCGCCCGGGACCGGCGCCAGCGGGCGCAGCTGACCCCGGAGCAGATCCGGCGGCGGCTGCACGAGCGGGTCGACCGCGACGGGTCTCAGCCGGGCAGCACCGACAGCAGCGCCCGGGCGTAGGCACGCTCGGCGTCGATGTCGACATGGCGCGCCTCGGCTGCCGCCCCGTGCATCCCGCGAGGCGACCCGAGCACCACGGCATAGCCGCCGGTGACCGACTCGAGCCGCGCGAACCGATCACCGAGCGCGTCGCGCATCTGGTCCTCGCGCGGCAGCCAGACCACCTCGTCCTGGGCGA
>JBDTXF010000396.1:0-3709 GCA_040006355.1 Nocardioidaceae bacterium
GCAGGACGCGCCCCCTGACGTAGGAGTCGATCAGCGCGTACGCGTGCGCGGTCTGCTCGGGCGAGAAGCCGGCGCCACGAAGGCAACCGATCACGGCGTCAAGGTGGCGCAGGGTCGCTGGGCCGGGACGGGTGCGCGACTGCAGCAGCGGGACCGCCCACGGGTGTCGCCGCAGGACCTCACGGGCCGAGCCACAGCCCCGATGCATCTCTCCACGCCAGTTCCTCTCTGGCGCCGGGAGTTCCATCTCACCGAAGACGTGGTCGACGATGCTGTCGATGATCTCCTGATTGCCGGCCACGTCGCGATAGACGGACATCGGCTTCACGCCAAGCTCCTGGGGCAATCGAGCGGATCGTCGGCCACGCGAGTCCGCCGGAGTCGGCCACGCGCAGGCCTGCGTCGAGGACGCACTCTCACCCCGACCGGCACCCTCGTGCTCGTCGGCGGCGAGGGCGGCGGCGACTGGAGTCCGGCGCGGTCCGCGGCAAGGTCGCCGTCACGGTCGGGTCGTTCCCGTAGTCACCGTCGAGCCCCTCACCAGGAGCAAGGGGACGTTCACCGCGCGCCCAGCGTCACCAACCGTTTCACCGACGTTCGTTCAAGGTCCGCCAATTTCGGTCATTTCCGTGCCATATTTGCCGCGTGCGCTATTCGCGACATCGAGCCATCGTCGCCTCGGTCCGGAGCGGAGCGATCTCTCTTCGTGAGCTCGTCGTGCTCCACGGCGTCTCGGAGTCGACGATCCGCCGAGACCTCATTGAGCTCGCCAACGCCGGGCTTGTGCAGAGGGTGCACGGCGGGGTTGCCCCGGTGAGGACCGGTGAGGTCGACCGTCCCTACGAGGAGGCAGCCGACGACGCCGCCGGAGCGAAGCGCGCGATCGCCAAGCGGGCGGCCGCGATGGTCCACGACGGCGAGTCGGTGCTTCTCGACATCGGGACGACAGTGGGAGCCCTGGCGCGTGAGCTGAGGGGGAGGCGGGTCACCGTGATCACCCCCAGCATCGCGGTCCTCGACGTGCTCCGGGACGACCCCGTGGTCGAGCTCGTCATGCTGGGTGGCCTGCTCCGGCGCCGTTATCACTCCCTCGTCGGACCGCTCACCGAGGAGTCGCTGCGCCACGTTCGTGCCTCGACCGTCTTCCTCGGCACGAGCGGCATCTCGTCGAACGGTGACGTGCTCGACACCACCTCGGTGGAGGTCCCTACCAAGCGTGGGCTGATCGCCGGTGGAGACCGTGTTGTCCTGCTCGCCGACCACACGAAGTTTCCTGGCCAGGGCTCCATTCGCGTATGCGGTGTGCAGCAGCTTTCCGTCCTCGTGACAACGGCGGCGGCAGACCCGCAGACGCTCGACCTTGCCCGCGAGAGCGGGACGGAGGTGGTCGTTGCCTGACCCCGGATCGGCCCGGATGTTACTGCACAGCGCGCCCAAACTTTGACCCAGGAGGTCACCGCATGAACGGCCCAAGCGCCCGAATCATCCACAGCACCAGAGCAGGCTCCCGCAGTCGCGAAAGCTCACGCGGCTCCCGCAGCATCGGTCTGGTGCTGGCGGCAACCCTCACCGTCACGGCCGCCGCGGCCTGCGACCGGAGCTCGACGTCCTCGACGGCGAACCCGACCCAGAACGTCGGCGCCAAGCAGGTGACCCTGGCGATCGCGTCGAACGCGATCTCGGGCGGCAAGAACGCCGACGAGGCCGACTGGTTCACCAACTACGTCATTCCGACGTTCACCGCGCAGGAGAAGGCGAAGGGCGTCGACGTCAAGGTCAGCTTCCAGCCCTCCGGCGTCGACGACGAGAAGTACAAGACCAAGCTAGCCCTCGACCTCAAGAGCGGCTCAGGAGCCGACATCGTGGCGATGGACGGCATCTGGGTGGGCGAGTTCGCCCAAGCGGGCTACATCAAGCCGCTCGACCAGGTCGTCGGACCCACTGTCACGTCCTGGGACGGCTGGTCACAGATCCCGAAGGCGGTCCAGGCCAACGCCTCCTTCGAGGACAAGAACTACGGATTGCCGGCCGGCACCGATGGACGGATCCTCTACTTCAACAAGAAGCTCTTCGCCCAGGCTGGCCTCCCGCAGGACTGGCAGCCGACCTCGTGGCAGGACATCATCGATGCCGGCCAAAAGCTCAAGAAGCTCTCCGGAGTCGTCCCGCTCCAGATCGATGCGGGCACGGCGATGGGCGAGGCCACGACGATGCAAGGGGTACTCCCACTGCTCGTCGGCACCGGCAGCGAGATCTACTCCGACGGCAAGTGGCAAGGCAACACCCAGGCGGTGCGCGACGTCCTCGGCTTCTACAAGACCCTCCTTGACAACGGCTTGGAGGACAAGAACTTTCAGCAGGCCGCCAAGGGCCGTGACGAGTCCTTCGCGGCCTTCGCCGGAGGGAAGATCGGGGTCCTGCTCGAGGGTGACTACTTCTGGCGGTCGGTGATCAACCCGAACAACGGCGACTCGCCGATGGCCTCACGTGACGCGGACGTGGGCTGGGCGTTCATCCCCGCGCAAGCGGCGGGCAAGGGTGTCGGGGGGAGCGACCAGGTGTCGATGTCGGGTGGCAGCGGCTACTTCCTCAACCCGAACACGAAGTTTCCCCAGCAGACCTGGGAGCTGCTCCAGTTCATCGGTTCAGCCGATGCCATCAAGGCCGAGCTCAAGGGTGCGGCCCGCATCACGGCTCGTCAGGACGTCAACGACGCGGTCCTCTCCAAGGACCCGCTGCTCGGCTTCGTCTCCCAGAAGGTCCTGCCGATCACGCATTACCGTCCGGGTCTGGCGGTCTACCCACAGGTGTCGCAGGCGCTGCAGCAGGCCACAGCCGACATCGTCTCGGGCAAGAGCGTCGACCAGGCCGCCGCCTCCTACCAGTCGGCTCTCGAGAAGGCGGTGGGCGGTGCCGACAAGGTGAAGTCCTCGTGATCTCCACCGGCTGCGGGGCGTCCAGCCCGGACGCCAGCCACGGCCGCGACCGGTGAGCAGCCTGTCCGTCGACGCCGCCGGCCTCGGCCGGCGGCGTGCGACGGGGCTCATCGTCCCGGCAATGCTGCTGATCACGGCCTTCCTCATCGTGCCGGCGGTGTGGACGATCTACCTCGGCGTCACCGACTATCGGTTGACTGGCATCCAGGCGGCCAACCCTCAGTTCGTCGGACTCGACAACTACCGCGCGGCCTTCACCGATCCCGACTTCCGCAACGCTTTGTGGCTGACGTTGGTGTTCGTCTTCGGCTCGGCGATTGTCGGGCAGAGTGGCGCGGGAATGGCCCTCGCGTGGACCCTGCGTTCCGTCCCCCGCCTCGTCCGCCGCGTCGTCGAGACCCTCGTCATGCTCGCCTGGATCCTGCCGAGCTCGATCGTCGCCTTCCTCTGGGTCGCCTACCTCTCGCGCGACGGGGGGACACTCAACGCGATCCTCGGCACAGGCAACACCGACTGGCTGCTCGAGCACCCGATGGCCTCGATCATCGTGTTCAACACCTGGCGTGGGACGGCGTTCTCGATGCTGCTCTTTTCGGCGGCCGTCTCCGCGGTCCCGCCGTCGCAGCTGGAGTCCGCCGCGCTCGCGGGAGCCGGGACGTTCGCCCAGCTGCGGGACGTGGTGTTCCCTCACATCCGCGGGCACGTGCTGACCAACACCCTGCTCATCAGCCTGTGGACCTTCAACGACTTCTCGCCCTACCTGCTCACCGCCG
>JBDTXF010000397.1:0-3700 GCA_040006355.1 Nocardioidaceae bacterium
GCGGGTCCACCGACGTCGACGGCTTGGCCGGCAGCGGGTCGAGCAGCGTGGAGTCGACCGGGACAGGTCGCCGGCGCCGGCGGACGGTGAGGACCTCGTGGGCGACGATGGAGAACAGCCACGTCTGGACCGCCGAGTCTCCGCGGTAGTCGGGCAACCCTCGCCACGCCTTGATCCACGTCTCCTGCACGGCTTCCTCGGCGAGCTGCTCGTCGCCGTCGAGCATGCGCAGCGCGTAGCGGAGCGTGGGCAGGAACCGGCGGCCGAACAGCTCCTCGAACGCCTCGCCGTCGCCGAGGCCCGCCCGCCGGGCGAGTGCTCGGTCGGACGCCTGCGAGACGGACTCGTCCGTCGAGACAGATCTCGGCGCAGCGACCGTCATCGGTGACCGGTCGCGGCCGGGCGGGTGTCGGGCAGCATCGTCTGGATCCTAGGGGGCACCTCACGGGTGGCACGACAGCGGCGTTCGCGTGTCCCTCGTCACAACCGCGTGACGATTCCCCCCGAGCGACGTCCAACTCGTGTTCGCACCACCGCGAGCACCCACGACACACGAAGAAGGAGTCACTCCACGTGACCGAGCAATCCGCAGCCAAGACCCCTGCCACGACCGGAAGCTCCTCGGAGCTGGTCAGCACCGAGGGTCGCACGACGATCGCCGACTCGGTGGTCTCCAAGATCGCGGGCATCGCCGCGGGCGAGGTCTCCGGTGTCTATGCCCTCGGCGGCGGCGCGTCCCGCGCGGTGGGCGCCCTGCGCGAGCGGATCCCGGGTGGCAGCACCAACCACGCCCAGGGTGTCTCGGTCGAGGTCGGCGAGCGACAGGCAGCCGTCGACGTGCAGCTGATCGCGGAGTACGGCGTGGCGATCGCGGACCTGGCGACCGGCATCCGCCGCAACGTGATCTCCTCCATCGAGCGGATGACCGGACTCGAGGTCACCGAGGTGAACATCGAGGTCAGTGACATCCACGTCGCGAGCGACGACGACCGCGACGACGACACCTCGGACCGCGAGTCCCGCGTCCAGTGACGGACGCTGACGCAGCCGACGCCGTCGCCGCGGTCGCCGGCGCGGTGCCGGGCGTGACGGCCCTGCACGCGGGTGTGTTCGGCGAGGTCGCCACCCACCTCCCGGGCCGGAAGGTCAGCGGGGTCCGGATGGCGGCCGACGTCACCGAGGTGCACGTGAGCGTCCTGATGGGTGCAGACGTGCTCGACGTGGCTCGCCGAGTGCGGGCGGCGGTGGAGCCGCTCGTCCTGACTCCCGTCCACGTCTACATCGAGGACGTCACCGCGACCTCTGCACCACCACCCCTCCTGAGGAGAACACCATGACCACCTCCACCATCGGCCTGATCGCCGGCCTTCTGCTCGCCATCGCCGCCGCGGCCGGAGGGTTCCCGGGGTTCCTGATCGCCGTCGTCCTCGGTGCTGCCGGCTACCTCATCGGCGGCCACTTCGACGGCGAGGTCGACCTCGGCGCGCTTCTGGGACGACGTCCCCGTGGCTGACCCGACCCCGCCGGCCGCTCCACCCGAACTGCCGGATGCTGCGGATCGGGGCACGACCACGATCGCGGAGAAGGTCGTGCAGAGGATCGCCTCCATCGCGGCCGGCGAGATCGAGGCGGTCTCCCGCAGCCGTTCCGGATGGGCCGGACGGGTGCGACGGGAGCTCCCGCGCGGCACCGCCACGGTCGCCGGCGGCAGCGCGCGCATCAGCGTGGACGTGGCAGCCGTGTGGCCGACCCCTCTCAGCGGGCTCTCGGCCCAGGTCCGCGACCACGTCACGCATCAGGTGACGACCCTGACCGGCCTCGACATCGTCGCTGTCGACGTCACGGTCGCCGACGTCGTCCATCCCCAGACCGCCAGGAGGAGGGTCGAATGAGCACCCCCACCCAGTCCGACCAGACCGGCGACGTGACTCCGCCGCAGCCGGTCGACCCGCACGACGCGATGCGGGCGGCGAAGCCCCCGGTGGGCACAGGTCCCGCACCGCTGGTGGCTCAGCTCGTCGCGCTCGGGCTGGTCGCACTCGGAGTCGTCGGCATCCAGGAGGCCCTGGTCCGCAGTGGCATCGTCTCCGCGACCTCCTGGACCAGCGCGACGATCAGCGGCGTCGACGGCCTTCGCGTGGCCACCTGGGCGCTCGTGCTCGGTGTGGCGCTGGTCGTCGCGGGCCTGCTCCTGCTTCCCATCGTCGTCAAGCGGCGGCCGCGCAAGACCCTCACCCTTGCGGCGAGCACCGGTGTCCACATCCGCACCCGTGACCTCGCCCGGCTGTGCGAGCACGTCGTCGCGGGTGCCGACGCCGTCACCGATGTGCACGCGAAGGCCGCCGCCCGTCGGGTTCGAGTCACCGCCACCACGGTCGGCCCCCCCGAGCGCAACCAGGCGATCGCGGACGACGTCCGGTCACGGCTCGCCACCACCCTCGACGCGCTCGAGCGGACCCCCCGCCTCAAGGTGTCCGTCAAGAACGAAGGTCTCTGATGACCAGCCGCACGCTCCTCCTCCTCGACCGCGTCGCGACCCTGCTCGTGGCCGCACTCCTCGTCACGGTCGGTGCCGGTGCGATCTGGTGGTGGACCGGGACCAGCTCGGTGCCCGACGTTCTGGATGCCACCTCAGCGAGCAACCTGGTCGCCGAGACCTGGTGGCCCTGGGCGTCTGCGGCGGCCGGGGTGCTGCTGATCCTGCTCGGGCTGCGATGGGTCGTGGCGCACCTCGCGCACCGGGGTGTCGCCAGCCTGAACCTCGAGGGCTCGGGTCCGGCCGGCCAGCTGGACGTGGTCGGGTCGAAGATCGCCGGCGCAGCAGCCGACGCGTTCAGCGACACGCTGGGTGTCCGCAGCGCGACCGGACGCATCGTCCGCGACCGCGGACAGCTCGTCGCCCGGCTGAGGGCGACCATCGAGCCCGAGGCGGACCTGCACCGGGTCGCCGCCCAGGCCGACCTCGTCTCGGCCCAGCTCGCGTCGGCCCTCGACCGACGACGTCCGCTGCAGCATCGAGCTCAAGGTCGCCGCGCGCGGCGGCCGGCTGCCGCGCGCCAGCTGACTCAGGGGAGCCGTGCCTCGACCCTCCACCCGCCCGCAGCGGTCGCCCCCGCACTGAACCGGCCGCCGAGCCGCTGGATCCGCTCGCGCAGACCGACCAGGCCGCGGCCGGTGCCGGCCAGGGGCGGGTGGCTCCTGCCCGCGACGGTCGGGTCGCTCGGGCCGGGGCGGTCGTTCTCGACGCGCACGGCGAGACCACGCCCGCCCCCGTCGACGCTGATCACGATGCGGACCTCCGCACCGGGGGCGTATCTCAGCGCGTTGGTGAGGCTCTCCTGCACCACCCGGAAGGCCAGGTGCGCGACCGGTCGTGGGACTCGGTCGCGGTCACCCTCGAAGCGGCAGGTGACGTGCAGCCCGCTGCGGGACGCGCGGGTGACCACTTCCTCGACGAGCGAGAGGTCGGGTCCTCCTTGCTCGACGCCCTCGAGGCTTCGGCTGCCCCCGCTGCCCTCGCCGCCCTCGCCGCCCTCGAGGAGCTCGACGAGCCGCTCGAGGTCCTGGGTGCCCTGCCGTGCGGACTCGGAGATGGCCGCGAACGCCTGCCCGGCACGCACGGGATCGACGTCGACCAGGCGCTGACCGGCGGCTGCCTGGATCACCATCACGCTGATCGCGTGGCCGACGATGTCGTGCA
>JBDTXF010000398.1:0-3685 GCA_040006355.1 Nocardioidaceae bacterium
CGCCGGGTCGCCGGGTTTGAGACGTGCAGACGCGCCGGGTCGCCGGGTTTGAGACTTGCAGACGCGCCGGGTGGGCGCTCAGCCGTGGTGAGGCGGGACCTGGCGGCGCAGCCACTCGTCGGAGCCTTCGGAGCCGTCGGAGCCGTCGGAGCCGTCGGCCCGCTCGTCGGTGGTGCCGTCGGGGAGCACGTCGCCGAAGATCGCCTCCCGGCGCCGGCGCCGCTCCTCCTCGATCCCTGCCACATCCTCAGCTCCGACCTGGGTCTTCTCGGTCATCGCAGGGCCTCGCTGGGCTGCGGCTCGACGAGCCACGATGGGTCGAAGTGGGCGCGGTCCGGGCGCCAGCCGCTGCTGGCGGTGAAGTGCGCCGAGCTGACCCGCAGCGAGCGGGTGTGCGGCTCGAGCCGGACCCCGACCAGTCGGCGCTGCACCGGCCCGAGGAGCTCGAGCCGCTCGCGACCCGTGACGGAGGCGAAGCCGGCGAGCAGGTCGGCGCGGCGCACGGGTTCGGCACCCACGTTGTAGACCCCGCTGGGCACGCCGAGCGCAGCCAGCACCGCCGGTCCCACGTCGTCGGTGTGGACCAGATGCGCCCACTCGTCGGTCGAGCCGAGCCCGGCCGCGCGACCGCGCAGGGCCGACCGCAGCCACCAGCGGGTCCGCGGGTCGGCGCCGACCACCGTGGCGAACCGGAGGACGACCCCCGTGCGCGACCCGCAGGCGTAGTCCTGGACGTATGACTCCCCCACCGACGCGGGCTCGGTCGCCCGGGTGATCTCCACCGGGGACCCCTCCCCGATCCACGCGTCACCCTGGCCGGCGTACAGGAAGGACACGCTCTCCTGCACGACCCGTCGGACCCCGGCCTCGCGTGCCGCGTCCAGCACCCGCCGCACCCCGTCGGTCCGGAGCCGGTCGTGGGACCGCCAGGCGTGCGGTCGGAGCGCAGAGACGCCCCTCGGCTCCGCAGTGGCGAGGTTGCAGACCACGTCGACGCCGTCGAAGATCGCAACCAGCCCGTCGTGGTCGAGCAGGCTGGTGGGCCGCGTCTTCGTGCCGAGCACCGTGAGGCGCCGCGCGTCGTCGGTGCTGCGGGCCAGGGGCACGACCTCGTGCCCGGCCCGCACCAGCGACGGCACAGCCGACCTGCCGATGTCCCCCGCGGCACCGATGACTGCCACCCTCACGCAAGACCCCCTCGGCGTCGGCGTCGCCCCCAGTCTCCGGTAACAGAGTGATAACGGCAAGTCCCGACAGGGTCACGACCGCGGAATGTCCTGTCCGTTGGCCGCTGATGCGGATGATCCGCGCTCAACGGTGGCCTGGACAGGAAGTCTGCCCTGGGTTCAGCGCAGCGAGCGGTAGAGCTCCACGGTCTGGGCCGCGATCGCGTCCCAGGCGAAGGAGCCGACGGCCCGCTTGCGGCCGGCCTGACCGAAGCGCATCGCCAGATCGGGGTCGGCGGCGAGCCGGTTGACCCCCTCGGCGATGCCCCGCTCGAACCCGGTTGCGTCGTCGGCGTCGTAGGGCACGATCAGGCCGGTCTCACCGTCGCTCACCACCTCCGGGATGCCGCCGACGCTGCTCGCGACGACGGCGGTCTCACACGCCATGGCCTCGAGGTTGACGATGCCGAGCGGCTCATAGACCGACGGGCAGAGGAAGGCCAGGGCCCCGGAGAGCACCTGCCGGACCTCCTCGCGCGGCAGCATCTCGGAGACCACGAACACCCCGTCCCGCTCGGCGCGCAGGTCCGCGATCAGGGCATCGGTCTCGGCCTTGAGGTCCGGGGTGTCCGCGGCCCCGGCCAGCAGCACGATCTGCAGGTCGCGCTCGAACGCGAGGCCGGCGCGGAGCAGGTGCGGCACCCCCTTCTGTCGGGTGATGCGACCGACGAAGGCGACGTAGGGCCGGGTCGGGTCCACCCCGATCCGCTCCAGCACCGAGGTGTCCGGGTCGGGCCGGTAGAAGTCCGTGTCGATGCCGTTGTAGATGACGTGCAGCCGGGACTCGTCGAGCGCCGGGTAGCTGCTGAGGATGTCGGCGCGCATGCCGTTGCTCACCGCGACGACGGCGTCGGCTGCCTCGTACGCCGTGCGCTCGGCCCACGAGCTGATCCGGTAGCCACCGCCGAGCTGCTCGGCCTTCCAGGGACGCTGCGGCTCGAGGCTGTGCGCGGTGACGACGTGCGGGACGTCGTAGAGCAGCTTGGCCCAGTGGCCGGCCATGTTGGCGTACCAGGTGTGCGAGTGCACGACATCCACGCCGCCGTCCACGAGCCCGACGGCGGCGGTCATCGCCAGGTCGGTGGACAGGACCTGCAGCGCCGCGTTGGCACCGGACAGACGGTTCTCGTGCTCGGTGTGCGCCGTCGCGCCGTCACGCGGCTCACCCATGCACTGGACGTCCACGTCGATGAGCCTGCGGAGCTCTCGGACCAGGAAGTCGACATGCACGCCGGCACCCCCGTAGACATCCGGTGGGAACTCGCGGGTCAGGATCGAGGCACGCATCGTGGAGACCATGGCAGGGAATCTAGTGCGTCCGCTGTCGCTGCCCTAGGGTCGTCACCCAAGAGTCGTACGGCGAACAGGAGCAGGTTGATGCCGAAGGTGCTGGGAATCGTCCTTGCGGGTGGCGAGGGCAAGCGGCTGATGCCGCTGACATTGGACCGGGCCAAGCCGGCGGTGCCGTTCGGCGGCAGCTATCGGCTCATCGACTTCGCGCTCTCGAACCTCGTGAACGCCGGCTACCTCCGTTGCGCAGTGCTCACGCAGTACAAGTCGCACTCGCTCGACCGGCACATCTCGGTGACCTGGCGGATGTCCACGCTGCTCGGCAACTTCGTGACGCCGGTGCCGGCCCAGCAGCGCCTCGGGCCGCAGTGGTACCTCGGCAGCGCCGACGCGATCTTCCAGTCGATGAACCTGATCAACGATGCGAACCCGGACATCATCGTGGTCTTCGGCGCCGACTACGTCTACCGCATGGACGCCTCCCAGATGGTCGAGGCGCATGTCGCGACGGGTGCCGGCGTGACCGTCGCGGGGATCCGGGTGCCCCGCAAGGAGGCCTGGGCCTTCGGGGTGATCAAGACCGGGGACGACGGCGTCACGATCGAGGAGTTCCTCGAGAAGCCCGCCGACCCACCAGGCCTGCTCGACTCCCCCGACGAGTCCTTCGCGTCGATGGGCAACTACGTCTTCAGCGCCGACGTGCTGGTCGACGCGCTCGAGCGCGACGCGGCCAACCCCGACTCCCGCCACGACATGGGCGGCGACATCATCCCGATGCTGGTGGCCGAGCAGAAGGCCTGCGTCTACGACTTCAAGCGGAACGTCGTGCCCGGTGCCACCGAGCGGGACCGGGACTACTGGCGCGACGTGGGGACGCTCGACTCCTACCACGAGGCGCACCTCGACCTGGTCTCCGTGGAGCCGATCTTCAACCTCTACAACACCGACTGGCCGATCTTCACCTCGCACCCGCAGCTGCCGGGAGCGAAGTTCGTGGAGAACGCCTTCGCCCGCGACACCATCGTGTGCGGCGGCTCGATCGTGTCGGGGGCCAACGTGGACAGCTCCGTGATCGGTTCGAACGTCTACGTCGGGGCGGGCGCCAAGGTCGAGCGCAGCGTCATCTTCGACAACGTGACGATCGGCCGGGGCGCGATCGTGCGCAACGC
>JBDTXF010000399.1:0-3683 GCA_040006355.1 Nocardioidaceae bacterium
GCCACAACGTCATGCACGGCCAGTGGGACTGGATGCGCGACCCGAAGATCCACTCCACCACCTGGGAGTGGGACAACGCGTCGCCCTCGGAGCAGTGGAAGCACTCGCACAACGAGCTGCACCACACCTACACGAACGTGATCGGCAAGGACAACGACCTCGGCTACGGCATCATGCGGGTCGACGAGGACCAGCGCTGGGTGCCGCTCTACCTCGCCCAGCCGCTCTGGAACTTCATCAACGCGTGCTTCTTCGAGTACGGCATCGCCGCCTACGACCTCGAGCTGGGCAAGAACCTGGCCACCAAGAAGCGTCGCAGCAGCCCGGAGTTCCGGGCCCGCGGCAAGCAGGTGCTGCGCAAGATCCGCGGCCAGGTCACCAAGGACTACGTGCTGCACCCGATCCTGTCGGGGCCGTCCTTCCTGACCACGCTCGGCGCGAACGCCACCGCCAACCTGGTCCGCAACCTGTGGACCCACTCGGTGATCATGTGCGGTCACTTCCCCGAGGGCGTCGAGACCTTCGAGCGCCGCTCGATCACCGGGGAGACCCGGGGGGAGTGGTACCTCCGCCAGATGCTCGGCTCCGCGAACATCAACGGCTCCAAGGCCATGCACTTCATGACCGGCAACCTGTCCTTCCAGGTCGAGCACCACCTGTTCCCCGACCTGCCGAGCAACCGCTATGCGGAGATCGCCCCGCAGGTCCAGGAGCTGTTCGAGAGGTACGCCCTGACCTACGTCACCGGCTCGCTGCCGCGCCAGGTCGGCTCGGCGTGGAAGAAGGTCTTCCGCCTCGCGCTGCCCAACGGCTTCAGCTCCTCGGCCCAGGCCAAGGTCCTCGACCTGGCCCGCCCGGTGATCGGCGAGCGTCGCGAGGCCGGCTCCCGGGCCGCCTGACCCCCCGCGGTCCGCCCCGGGAGGGTTCGGGTCAGGAGGCCGCGCGGAGCGGGGCGCCGACGGCGTCGAGGTGCCGGACCACAGCGACGTACGTCGCGAGCACGGACACCTCGGCGTAGGTCACGCCCCGGTCCTCGCAGAACCGACGGACCACGTCCTGGGCCAGGTGCAGGTGCGGGCGCGGCATGCTGGGGAACAGGTGGTGCTCGATCTGGTAGTTCAGGCCGCCCATCAGCGCGGAGAGGACGTGGCCGCCGCGGACGTTGCGGGAGGTCAGCACCTGGCGCAGCAGCGGGTCGGCGGCCTGCTCGGCGTCGAGCACCGGCATCCCCTTGTGCCCAGGGGCGAACGACATCCCGAGGTAGACCCCGAACACCGCCTGGTGCAGCGCGACGAACACGACGGCCTGCGCCCAGGTGAGGGTGGAGACCACCAGCGCGACGTACGCCACCGCGTGCACGCTCAGCAGGACCGCCTCGACGCGGCGGTGCCGCAGCCCCGGACGCAGCACCGCCTGGAGGCTGGAGATGTGCAGGTTCAGGCCCTCCAGGGTGAGCATCGGCAGGTAGAGCCAGGCCTGGTGCCGGGTCACCCAGCCGGGGATCCCACGTCGGCCGGCCGCCTGCCCGGCGTCGAAGACCACGGCACCGGCGTAGACGTCGGGGTCGGAGTCCAGGTCGTTGGGGTGGGCGTGGTGGGCGTTGTGCTTGTCCAGCCACCAGCCGTAGCTGAGCCCGTTGAGCAGATCGGCGGTGAGCAGGGCGAGCAGCCGGCTGGGGCGCTCACGGTTGCTGATCTGGCGGTGCGCGGCGTCATGGCCGAAGAACCCGAGCTGCGCCGAGACGACCCCCAGCACCGGTGCCACCAGCACTGCCCACCACGAGTCGTGCAGGACGACGAGGGCGGCCACCGAGGCTGCCAGTGCCAGCACGATGCCGGCCAGGAGGGCGCTGTAGAAGGCCGGCCGACGACGCATCAGGCCCAGGGCACGCACCTCCGCGGCGAGGTCGGCGTAGCCGCCGGTGCGCCGGCGGGGCAGGGGCTGGCTGAGGGACGACATGGGGGACCCCGATGGGTAGGGAACGACGCCACCGGGGTCCTGAGCGGCCTGCTGGACTCACGGTACCCAACCACCCCAGGGGCATCCACCCGGCCGGAGAACGGCAGCGGGTGGGGGCTTCATGGGGCACGTCAGGGCGGGCAGAGAAATGGTCCCCGTGCCTGATCGACACAGGGACCACCTCGGCTCCTGCCCGTTTCCCGCGCCGGTGCGTGAGCACCATCGGGCGGCCAAAAGCGTGACGTACGACGAGCGCTGACCTGGGAGGGTCAGTCCTCGTCGCCGCGACGCTGCTCCGGAACCATCCCGGTGAGCAGGTCGCGAACCTCGGACTCGCGATAGCGACGATGTCCGCCGAGAGTCCGGATCGAGCTCAGCTTGCCGGCCTTGGCCCAACGGGTGACCGTCTTCGGGTCGACCCGAAACATGGCCGCGACCTCAGCAGGAGTGAGCAGCGGTTCGGACTCAGGTGGCCGCGTACTCATAGCGGGCCTCCCTCACAGTTGTTCTCCGTGGTGCCCGAGAAGCCGGACACCTGTGCATCAGTGTGACACCGGTCTACCCGAAAGGGGACGACTAAACTAGGACAATGTCCTAAATGAGT
The DNA here is from genome assembly GCA_040006355.1 of Nocardioidaceae bacterium. Classification (GTDB taxonomy): domain Bacteria; phylum Actinomycetota; class Actinomycetes; order Propionibacteriales; family Nocardioidaceae; genus Nocardioides_B. Next base: position 2,564 of record JBDTXF010000399.1, read on the forward strand.
CACCAAGTCTACCGCAGTCGTCATATCGGGCTACCCCTCCTGGATGACACCACGCGGGCCTATCCTGGCTGGGTCGGGCGCACCACCCCCGCGCGCGACCGCCACCCACCGACACGCCCGCACACCCCGCGGACCGGACACGGAAGGGTCACCCCTGTGATGACCAGCCCCCAGCAGCACCCCGTCGGCGTCTTCGAGCAGGCCTCGGACCACGAGCAGGTGGTCTTCTGCCACGACGAGCCGAGCGGCCTCCAGGCGATCATCGCCGTCTACTCCACCGCGCTCGGCCCGGCCCTCGGCGGCACCCGGTTCTACCCCTACGCGAGCGAGCAGGCCGCCCTCGCCGACGTCCTCGACCTGTCCCGCGGGATGGCCTACAAGGCGGCGATGGCCGGGCTCGACCTCGGCGGCGGCAAGGCGGTGATCATCGGCGACCCGGCCCGGATCAAGACCGAGGCGCTGCTGCGCGCCTACGGCCGGTTCGTCGAGTCGCTGCACGGCCGCTACTACACCGCCTGCGACGTCGGCACCACCAGCGACGACATGGACCACATCGCCCGGGAGTGCTCGTTCGTCACCGGACGCACGGTGGCGCACGGTGGTGCGGGCGACTCCTCCGTGCTCACGGCGTACGGCGTGTTCGCGGGCATGCGGGCAGCCGCCGAGGTGACCTGGGGCGCCCCGTCGCTGCAGGGCCGGACCGTCGGGGTGGCCGGGGTCGGCAAGGTCGGCCGCCACCTGGCGCGGCACCTGGTCGAGGACGGTGCGACGGTGGTCGTGACCGATGTGGACGCCGGCGCGGTGAGCCGGCTCCAGGCCGAGCTGCCGGACGTGCGCGCGCTGCCGGACACCGCGACCCTGGTGGCCTCCGAGCTCGACGTCTACGCACCCTGCGCGCTCGGCGGTGCGCTCGACGAGCAGGTGCTGGGGGCGCTGCGCGCACGCGTCGTCTGTGGAGCCGCCAACAACCAGCTGGCCCACCACGGCATCGAGAAGGAGCTCGAGGACCGTGGGGTGCTCTACGCACCCGACTACGTGGTCAACGCCGGCGGCCTGATCCAGGTGGCCGACGAGCTCGAGGGCTTCTCCTTCGAGCGGGCCCGGCAGCGGGCGGCCGGCA
>JBDTXF010000400.1:0-3681 GCA_040006355.1 Nocardioidaceae bacterium
GGCAAGTGCCTAGCCCCCCCGGGCACTTGCACGACGATCCTCTGCCGGGACGATGCGTTTCATGATGACCTGGCTAGTCAATACTCGTGACACGTTCAAGACCCAGTTGTGGCCGATTCCCACGATCGCGGTGGTGGCCGCGCTGTTGCTCGGTTTGGGGCTGCCGGAACTGGACTCTGCAGTCAGCGGGCATCTTTCGGGGCGGGCGAGCAGTGTGCTCTTCGGAGGTGATGCTGAGGCGGCCCGTTCGCTGCTGGGTGTGATCGCCTCGTCGCTCATCACGGTGACTGCGTTGACCTTCTCGCTGACGGTGGTAACCCTGCAGCTGGCCAGCGGCCAGTTCTCACCCAGGCTGCTGCGGACCTTCACCAGCGACCAGTTCGTGCAGGCCACGCTGGCGCTGTTCCTGGCGACCTTCACCTACGCGCTGAGCGTGCTGCGCGCGGTGCGCAGTGCCGGCGACAGCGGCCAGCCCGAGTTCGTCCCGAAGCTCGCGGTCTCCCTGGCCTTCTTGCTCGCCGTGGCCAGTGTGCTCGGCCTCGTGCTGTTCCTGGCTCATCTCACCGCGCAGATCCGGGTCGAGACGATGCTGCGCAACGTGCACAGCGATGCCTCGAGGACGATGCGCACAGTGCTCCCCGAACGTGACCGCGCCGAGAGCAACCAACTGCCCAGGCCGCAACCGCCCGTCTCTGCCGTGCAGCTGCTCGCACACGACGATGGCTTCCTGACCTGGATCGAGCAGAGCGACCTCCTCGAGGTTGCCCTGGACGAAGACGCGCTCTTGAGCCTTGACGTCCACCCGGGTGGCTTCGTGGTTGCCGGGACGCCACTGGGGGTCGTGTGGCCGGCCTCGGGTGGCAGCTTCGACGGGGCGACTGCTGATCGTGTGTCCGACCTCGTCGCCGGATGCCTGCACACCGGCTTCGAGCGGACCACTGCCCAGGACGTGGGCTACGGGCTGCGCCAGCTCACCGACGTGGCGAACAAGGCGCTCTCGCCGGGCATCAACGACCCGACCACCGCGATCCACGCCCTGGGCCACATCTCTGCCTTCCTGTGTGATCTGACCGATCACGACCTCGGCCCACAGCTGCTGCGCGACGAGGACGGCAGGGTCCGAGTCACCCTGCGCCGCCCCGACTTCGCCGCCTACCTCGACCTCGGCATCTCCCAGCCGCGCCGCTACGGCGCGACGGATCCCCAGGTCCTGGAGAAGATCTTCCAGGTCCTGCTCGACCTCAGTCACCGGGCAGCACCCGACCTGAGACCGGCGCTCCGCGACCAGCTCGAGCGGCTGCGCGGCACCGTGGAGGCCCAGTCCTTCGACTCCGCAGAGCGCACCGCGCTGTCCGGTCTCGGCCGACAGGTCGAGGAGAACCTCCGCGGGCCCGGCATCAAGGGCATCACGACATGATCTCCGGCCTCGGTGGGCCGAGGCTCACGGGTCTCGTAGGTGCCCACAAGCTGTCCGAGCAGTCGTTGGGGCCACGGCGGAAGGCGCAGAGCGCGTTGACGTTGCACCACCAGGAGACGATCACGCCGACCGCCACTGACGTCCGACGAAAGTCCAGGACGCCTCGCGCCGCGTCGAGTCCGGGACCCCGTCCTTCGCTGGGCCGCCGCCCCCAGCTGTCGTTCGATGGTCATCTCCACCAGAGGCGTTGCCTTGGGCCCAGGGTCGACGTCCGATCGGTTTGACGGTCCAAGGAAGAGCACAGTGTTCAACACCTGAGCAACGCGGTGCCGGAGCGGTCCGATGACGCTCCCGACCAGGATCGTGGTCGGCGCATCGGTGGTCAACGAGGACCGGGTCCTCACGGTCCCCCATCTGGCGAACTGGTTCGAGCAGGTCGACCTGGCCAAGGGCCTCGGTGACCGACTCGGCGTTCCGGTGGCGCTGGGCAATGACGCGAACGTGGGCCTGCTCGGCGAATGGCTCGACGGGGCCGCGCACGGCGCACGCAATGTCCTCGGTCTCTGGCTCGGCAACGGAGTGGGCGGTGCGCTGATCCTGGACGGGCGACCGCACGTCGGAGCGAGCGGGCCGGTCCTTGCCGGCGCTGGCGTCCTTGCGTGCGCTGCTGAGTGGCCGCCTTGTCCTGCGCAGGCTCTGCGCGGTCACTATCCTCGACGTGCTGCCGTTGAAGAACCGGACGACTTCGTGCGGCGCAAGCACGCTGGTCGACGAGATGGACGAGTTCGTGAGCGAGGTGGCGATCATCGCTGGGCGAGCGCGGGTCGAGCCGGTGCCTCAAGACGACGATCTGGCCGACCGTGCACGCCCGGCCCTGCAGCGACGCGATCGCCGCCACCGGGTCGCTGCGAGCACGCCTTCGGCAGAAGTCCTGGCCCGGCGAGTTTCGAACGACGCGCGCCACCCGGCCTCCAGCGGCTCTCCGGGCGACCGGCGCGCACGGTGCGGGGCGGTTGGTGCGGTGGTCACCTCGCGCGTGTCGTGGAAGGCTCCGTCGTCGATGCGGAAGCACGCGATGGCTGCTCGCTCCACCTCACCGTGGTCGAACGCGTCCGCTCGAGACGGATCGCGGCAGCAGCTTGCCGTTCTTGGAGAGGTCCGGGTCTGTGCACGCGGAGAGGTCGAAGCAGCAGGGTCGCCGCTTGCCACTGTTCAGCTTGGAGATGCTGACCTCGACCCGGCGCTGACGCGTGGCGGGGTTCCTCGTCGCGTTCACCCAGCGAACCCATTCCCAACGAGCCATCGGGGTGATGCCCTCCCAGGTCAGCTGGACGTTCCTCGTTGCCTCGTCCAGGGCAGCCGCCAGGTCGGGCGGCACCTGCGGCTCCGGCCAGTCCCTGGTCACTTCGACGGTGAGCCTCACGGTGTCACCAGCGCCGAGACCGGTGGCCTGTTGCAGGGCCTCACCCACCCGGACCCAGTGTCCGCCGCAGCCGTCCGGCTCCACCACGGTCTGGAAGTCCTGACCGTTGATCGCCCCCCTGACGGCCACCTGTCCGCGTGAAGGAAGGCCTTTGCTGGCTCTGTCCGGCAACGCCAGGAGGAGGGAGTCCCCGAGGCGGAACAGGTCAGCGGCACAGTCGATCGGTGGCGTGGGTTCTCGAGCCTCAGCAGCCATGCCTGTCCCCGCCCATCATCCGCACCAAGCCCGTGGCCTCCCGGGCTTCGAGATGCCCGAGCCGGCCTGTCGCAACATCATGCACCTCGCTGCGAGTTGCCGGGACCGGGCGGGACTCCTGCTGTGGTCGTCATCCCGCCGCGCTGGAGCGACGGACGTCGCCAGGCAGAAGATGCTTGCCCAGTGCGGCGTGCGGCTGCCCGCGAGGGGCGCGCAGGGCTCGACTGGCGGCGTACCAGTTCATGGCGTAGGCGCCCCGCGCGCCCACCTAACCGACCGTCACGGAGGTCGATGCCGAGTCCGACTGGCCGCGCGCGACGAAAGGACGCCGCGGCTCACCGCCATGGCCTAGCAGGCCAACCCGCCGACTGGCAGGAGGCGTGTCCAGGGGGACCGGCGCCCACCGATCGCACGACCAGGACGAGTGCCTCGAGAAGGATCGCGGTCCCGACAGCGGCATGGCCCGAGTCCCAGGCGTGGCGGGCGAGGAGCTGCCATGCGTGTGACTCGACGACGGGTGCTGGCGCCGGGACCGCTAGACCCCCCGGTCCCAGGTGTCACGGGAGCCATCTGCAACCGCACGTTA
>JBDTXF010000401.1:0-3675 GCA_040006355.1 Nocardioidaceae bacterium
CGGCAAGCCGCGCACCCGACGGTTCCAGGACGACGGCACGGTGACCTTCCACCACCACGACGTGGTCGGCGCGAAGTTGGTGAGCCGGCGGATGCGAGCGCTGCGGTTCTCCCGGGAGCAGACCGACGAGGTCGCCCGCCTGGTGGAGCTGCACCTGCGCTTCCACGGCTACGGCTCGGGGGAGTGGACCGACTCGGCGGTGCGCCGCTACGTCCGCGACGCAGGGGACCAGCTGGCGCGGCTGCACGTGCTGACCCGTGCGGACTGCACGACCCGCAACAAGCGCAAGGCCGACCGGCTGCGCCGCACCTACGACGACCTCGAGGAGCGGATCGCCCGGCTGGCCGAGCAGGAGGAGCTCGACTCCGTGCGGCCGGACCTCGACGGCAACCAGATCATGGAGATCCTCGGCGTCGGCCCGGGGCGTGAGGTCGGCGCGGCGTACCGCTTCCTGCTCGAGGTCCGGCTCGACGACGGCCCGTTGAGCACCGAGCAGGCGGCCGAGCGGCTGCGCGAGTGGTGGCAGGCGCGCGGGTAGGACCCGTCGGCCTCCTCTCACTCGTGGTGACGGAGGAAGTCGCCGACGACGGAGAGGAACCGGGGCTCCTCCTCGACGTGCGGCATGTGGCTGGAGTCGGCGAAGGTCTCCCAGCGGCAGTCCGGGATCGCATCCATGAACGGCTGCATCGTCGCCGGCGTCGCCTCGTCGTGGAAGCCGTTCACCAGCAGGGTGGGCGCGGTGATCGCGTGGACCCGGTCGACGACGGACCAGTCGCGCAGGGTCCCGATCACGTGGAACTCGCTCGGCCCGTTCATCGTGCGGTAGACGGTCGGGTCCTCGAGGATGCTGTCGAAGCTGCGGGTGACCTCGGGCGGGTTCGGGACGACCCGGCACACGTGCCGGTCGTAGAACACCTCCTCGGCGGCGGCGTACTCCGGGCTGTCGGTGGTGCCCTCGCGCTCGTGGCGCAGCAGCACCTCCTGGACCTCGGGGGGCAGGTCGTCGCGCAGCCGGTTGGCCTCGGACACCCAGAGGTCCATCGAGGCGGGCGAGTCGGCGATCACCAGGCTGCGCAGGCCGGCCGGGCGACCGATCGCGTGCTCGGCACCCAGCATCCCGCCCCAGGACTGACCGATCAGGTGGTAGGCGCCGCTGATCCCCAGACCGTCGAGCAGGTTCTCCAGCTCGTCCAGGAACAGGTCGACGGTCCAGAAGTCGGCGCCCCGGTCGGGCAGGTGGGTGGAGTGTCCGCACCCGAGCTGGTCGTAGTGCACGACCGGAGACCCCGCCTCGGCCAGCCGGGCCATCCGGAGCGTGTAGTCGTGGGTCGCCCCCGGGCCGCCGTGCAGGATCACCACCGGGGTCCGGTCGGACCCCTGGAGGTCGCCGGTCACGCGGTACCAGGTCTGCCACTCGCGGAAGTCCAACCGTCCGGTCGAGTCCGCCTCGGGAACACTCACACGTCCTCCTGCTGTTGAAGATGGGGGGCTGCCCGCGCCTCGTCGACCGCGGTGGCGTCAGCCTCAGCCAGTCATGGGCCTGCGCGCAAGCCGGGGCCGGCCCCCTAGGCTGCCCCCATGCAGAGCGATCTCTTCTCCCAGTCCCACCTCGAGGTCGAGGGCTCGCGCTTCGCCCTCCAGAACTCCCAGCTGCTCCGGGTCGCACTCGGCGCGGACGTGCTGTCGGTCAAAGGGGCGATGGTGGCCTTCCAGGGCCAGATCCGCTTCGACCACGAGCGGGCCGGCAGCGTCGGCAAGCTGCTCAAGAAGATGGTCACCAGCGAGGACATGCCGCTGATGCGGGTGTCCGGCCAGGGCGAGGTGTTCTTCGCCAACGAGGCCGGCTACGTCTACCTGATCGAGCTCACCGGGGACGGGATCAGTGTCAACGGCCGCAACCTGCTCGCCTTCGACGCCGCGCTGGCCTGGGACATCAACCGCACCAAGGGCGCCGGCATGCTGTCCGGTGGGCTGTTCAACACCACCGTCTCCGGCACCGGGACGGTCGCACTGTGCACGGTCGGCCACCCCGTCGTCCTGGACTGCTCGCAGCAGCCGACGTACGTCGACGTGCAGGCGTGCGTGGCCTGGTCCTCGAGCCTGGTGCCGACCGTCGTGTCGTCGATGAACATGAGATCCATGCTGCGCGGCGGCTCGGGTGAGGCCTTCCAGTACTCCTTCCACGGCCCGGGCTTCGTCGTCGTCCAGCCCTCGGAGTGGGCCCCGGTCACCCAGGGCAACAGCGGTGGCGGTGGCGGTGGCCTGCTGGGCAACGTGCTCGGCGGCTGAGCCGGCTCACGCGACGGGGACGCGGGACCGGGTGACCGCGGCGTACCACAGCGCGGTCAACGCGTAGCCGAGCGCGATCGCGACCAGCACGACGTAGGACTTGCCGGTGTCGGGGAGCACCACCGCCCCCGCGCCGGCGGCACCCACGAAGGCGACGTTGAAGATCACGTCGTAGAGCGAGAACACCCGGCCGCGGTAGGCGTCCTCGACATGGGTCTGGACGAGGGTGTCCACGACGATCTTCACGCCCTGGGAGGCGAGCCCCAGGAAGAACGCCGCGACCAGCAGTGCCGGCCGGGTGTAGAGCGCGCCGGGGAACAGCTGGGTCACCGCCGCGCCGACCAGCAGCCCGAGCACCCAGGCGCGCTGCGTGACGCGCTCGGTGACGACTGGGGTCAGGACGGCCGCGGCGACGAAGCCGACCCCGCTGACCAGGACCGCGACCGAGAGCTCGTTGAAGGCGGCGTCCACCTCCCCGGGGCCGTGGAAGTAGTTGCGGTAGAGCAGGATCAGCGACACCGTGGAGAGCCCGTAGAAGAACCGGTGCGCCCCGATGGCGATCAGCCCGTAGGCCGCGGGCCGGCGCTCCCCGAGGTGCCGTAGGCCGGCGACCAGGCCCGCGGCGACGTGCCGGACCGCCTCCCGGACCGCGGGTCTCTCCTGGTCCAGGTCCGGCCCGAGCAGGTCACGGGGGATCCGCAGCGCGAGGCCTCCGGCGACGGCGTACAGCAGGGCAGCGGTCAGCAGCACCCCGACGTCGCTGTTCGCCCCGACCCGGTCCCAGCCGATCCGCGCGACGGTGCCGAGCCCGAGGCCGACGAGGAACGCCAACGTCCCTGCGGTCGGGGTCAGCGCGTTCGCGGTGATCAGCTCGTCCTGGCGGACCACGTGCGGCAGGGCGGCCGAGAGTCCGGCGAGCAGGAAGCGGTTCACCGACAGGCAGAGGAGAATCAGCCCGAACAGCACCGGCCCGCGCAGGTCGGCGTGCACCGCCAGCGAGAGCAGGACGACCAGCCCGACCCGGACGAAGTTCGACCAGGCGAGCACCTGACGCCGCGACCAGCGGTCCAGGAACACCCCGACGAACGGGCCGAGTGCGCTGAACGGCAGCAGCACGACCGCCAGCGCGGCTGCGATCGCCCCCGCGCCCGGGGCCCGCTCCGGTGAGAACACGACGTACGACGCGAGCGCGACCTGGAACACGCCGTCGGTGAGCTGGCTGGCGACCCGCACCGCGAACAGCCGTCGGAACCACCTCCCGCGCAGCAGGTGCACCAGGTGGCGTACGGCGGTCACAGATCGCTCACGGCCCCATCCTCCCAGGCCGCCGGCGTGCTGCCGGCAGCCCGCCGGATTACCAGGGGCCCCTGGTAATCCGGCATGACC
>JBDTXF010000402.1:0-3667 GCA_040006355.1 Nocardioidaceae bacterium
CCTCGAGCTCACCGGAGAGGTACTGCCGGGCGAACTCCTTGTTCTCCCCGACATAGGACGACACCATCCGACGGATCCGGTGCGCGAACAGCAGCACCCCGAGCCCGGCCTTGTCCACACCGCAGTTGTTCGAGACCGCCTCGAGGTCGTCGGCCCCCTGCTCGAGCAGCGCGTCGATGAGCACCGTCGGGATACCGCACAGGCCGAACCCACCGACCGCGATCCTCGAGCCGCTCGCGATGTCGGCCACTGCCTCGGCAGCACTAGCGACCACCTTGTCCACGCTGGACCTCCCTGTCGGGGGCCACGACGGCCCGCACGCCACCCTAGCCATGACCCGGGTCACAGGACCGATGCCTTCGGTGCCCGCGCGGGCTAGTGTCTCCAAGTGCCTCCGACCTCCACCACCCGCCCCGACTGGGAGGGGGTCGCGCTGCACATCGTGAGCGGCAAGGGCGGCACCGGCAAGTCGACGGTGTCCGCGGCGCTCGCGCTGGCGCTGGCCTCCCGCGGCAAGACCGTGCTGCTCTGCGAGGTCGAGGCCCGCCAGGGCATCGCGCAGCTGTTCGACGTGCCCCCGCTGCCCTACGAGGAGCGCCGGATCGTCGCCGGCCCCGAGGGCGGCGGAGACGTCTACGCGCTGGCCATCGACCTCGAGTCCGCGCTGATGGAGTATCTCGCGATGTACTACCGGCTGGGCCGGGCCGGTCGGGCGCTGCGGACGTTCGGCGTCATCGACTTCGCCACCACGATCGCCCCCGGTGTGCGCGACGTGCTCCTGACCGGAAAGCTCTACGAGGCGGTGCACCGCAACCGCCGTGCGAAGAACGCGCGACACTACGACGCGGTCGTGCTCGACGCCCCGCCGACGGGGCGGATCTCCCAGTTCCTCAACGTGAACAGCGAGCTCGCCGGGCTGGCCAAGGTCGGACCGATCCGCAACCAGGCGGACGGCGTCACCTCGCTGCTGCGGTCGCCGCGCACCGCCGTGCACCTGGTCACGGTCTTGGAGGACATGCCCGTGCAAGAGACGGCCGACGCCATCGACGAGCTCCGCTCGCTCGGCCTCCCGGTCGGTGGCGTCGTGGTGAACCTCGCCCGGCGCGCCGAGCTCGACGAGCAGGAGCTGGACCTGGCCCTCACCGGCACCCTGGACAGCGACTCGCTGAAGGCCGACCTCGAGAGTGTCGGGGTTCGCACCAGCCGGCCGCTGCTGGAGGGTCTTCTCGACGAGGCTCGCGAGCACGCCGAGCGTCGCGAGCTCGAGGACGAGCAGCGCCAGCGGATCCGCGCCCTCGACGTCCCCACCTACGAGCTGCCCCAGCTGCCCGAGGGCATCGACCTCGGGGGGCTCTACGAGCTCGCCGCGGAGCTCCGCCGACAGGGGATGGCATGAGCGCCGCGCGTCCGACCGGCCGGGTCGGGCCCTTGGTCGCCAGCCCGGTGGAGGCACCCGACCTCGACGTCGAGGCGCTGCTCGCCGACCCGGACACCCGCATCATCGTGTGCTGCGGGTCCGGTGGGGTCGGCAAGACCACCACCTCCGCGGCGCTCGCGCTGCGCGTCGCCGAGCGCGGCCGCAAGGTCGTCGTGCTGACCATCGACCCCGCGCGCCGGCTGGCCCAGTCGATGGGCATCGAGAGGCTCGACAACGTGCCCCGGCCCGTGCCTGGCCTCACCGGGGAGAGCGGCGGAACCCTGGACGCGATGATGCTGGACATGAAGCGGACGTTCGACGACGTCGTGGAGAGCCAGGCCAGCCCGGAGAAGGCGGCCCAGATCCTGGCCAACCCGTTCTACCAGGCCGTCTCCAGCTCGTTCGCGGGCACCCAGGAGTACATGGCGATGGAGAAGCTCGGCCAGCTGCACGCCGACGCCACGGCCACCGGCCGGTGGGACCTGATCGTCGTCGACACCCCGCCCTCACGCTCCGCGCTGGACTTCCTCGACGCCCCCGAGCGGCTCTCCGGCTTCCTCGACGGCCGGCTGATCCGGCTGCTGCTCGCCCCGGCCCGCGGCCCGGCGCGACTGATGACCGCCGGGCTGAGCCTGATCACCGGTGCGCTCACCAAGATCCTGGGTGCCCAGATGCTGCGCGACGTGCAGTCCTTCGTCGCCGCGCTCGACACCCTGTTCGGGGGCTTCCGGCAGCGCGCCCAGAAGACCTACGCGCTCCTGCAGGCCGACGGTACGGCGTTCCTGGTGGTCGCCGCACCGGAGCCGGACGCCCTGCGCGAGGCGGCGTACTTCGTCGAGCGGCTCAGCGAGGATCAGATGCCCCTGGCGGGGCTGGTGGTCAACCGGGCGAGCCGTATGCCCCAGGGCCGGATGTCAGCCGAGCAGGCCGCCGCCGCTGCCGAGCGCCTGGAGGAGACCGAGGCCGAGAGCTCGTCCCCGCACCCCCTGGGCACGACCGGTCTGACCGCAGGGCTGCTGCGCCTGCACGCCGACCGGATCCGCATCGTCGCGCGGGAGACCCGGCTGCGTCGGCGGTTCTCCACGGCGCACCCGGACGTGCCGACAGCCGTCGTGCCGGCGCTGTCCACCGACGTGCACGACCTCGACGGCCTTCGGCTGGTGGGCGACCTGCTCTCGCGCCGGCCCTGACGGACCGGCGCAACGCTCCCTCCCGGGGCCTCAGCGGCTCAGGCGGGCACCAGCTCCGAGGTAGCGGTCGCCGAGACGGCGGCCATGTGGTCCTCCATGGCCGTCTCGAGCAGACGACGCCAGGAGCTGACGTTCGGACGGCGGCGGAGCAGCGCACGGCGCTCACGCTCCGTCATACCACCCCAGACGCCCCACTCGATCTGGTTGTCGAGTGCCTCGCCGAGGCACTCGGTGCGCACCGCACACCCGGCGCACATCTGCTTGGCGCGGTTCTGTGCGGCTCCCCGCACGAACAGCTCATCAGGTCCCGTCTGGTTGCACAGTGCCTTGCTGGCCCAGTCTTCGTTCCACATCGGCCTAGTCCCTTCCGAGAAGGGCCCGCCTCCCAGCGGGCCGTTCGTGTCAATCCCCAAGTAAAAGGTAAAGAATTCGAACTGCGCGAAACAGACACAGAGGGAGCAAATCTAGGTAGTCCGTTGTGACTACTCGGATCAACCGAACAGCCCTCAAGTCCCCGCTGAACGCAGGTTCTGAGGCTGCTGAGGGCTCGTGGGACATCTGTCGTGGCTTTCTGGTGACCCGACGTAGTCCATTCGGACTAGGACCAGCGCACCGGATGGCCAGGCACCGCCACGCCGCACCAGTCGCCCGTCCGCGACATCGGCGTTCCGGTCCGCTGTTCCGGGCCCTCGTGGACGGTCACGTAACCTGGGCGCATGCCGCGCAGAACCGATCGCCTCAGACCCGTCAGCGTGCTGTCCCACCTCGGTGTGATGGTGGCCGTCGCCGCGGTGCTGGGTGTCCTGGTGGCCGGCCTGGCCATCCCGTTCGCGGCCGTGACCGGCCTGTCCACCCGGACCCTCGCGGACGGCATGGACAAGGTGCCCGCCAGCCTGACCGCCGAGCCCCTCGCCCAGCGCACCCGGATCCTCGGCCGCGACGGCGCGGTGCTGGCCACGCTGTTCGACAAGAACCGGGTGAACGTCCCGCTGGCCCAGGTCGCGCCGGTGATGCGCAAGGCGATCGTCGCGATCGAGGACTACCGCTTCTACCAGCACGG
>JBDTXF010000403.1:0-3658 GCA_040006355.1 Nocardioidaceae bacterium
AGGGTGTCGTAGAGGTCAGTGCTCACGACAGCATCATCCTTCGTCGAGGATCCGGGAGACGTAGCGCGCCACTGCGCGCACCGCCGCCATGGTTCCTGGGTAGTCCATGCGGGTGGGCCCCACGATCCCGAGCGTCGCCAGTGCCTCGTCGCCCGGTCCGTAGCCGGTGGCCACCACGGAGGTCGACGCGAGCTCCTCGAAGGGGCCCTCGTGCCCGATCCGCACCGTCACCGTCGACGATGAGGACGCCTCCCCGAGCAGCTTGAGCAGCACGACGTGCTCCTCGAGCGCCTCGAGCATCGGGCGGATGGCGAGGTCGAAGCCGTCGCCGAAGCGGGCCAGGTTGGCGGTGCCGCCGACGGCGACCCGCTCGGTCGAGCGGTGGTCCGACATCGCCTCAAGCAGGGCCGCGACGACCACGGCCACCACCCCGCGCTGGGCGGGGTCGAACTCGTCGGGGAGCAGCACCAGCCGGGCCGAGGCGTCGACCAGCCGCTCCCCTACGACGGTGCGGTTCAGCCTGCCGCGGATCTCGCCGGTGTGCTCCTCGTCGAGCTCGGCGGGAAGCTCGACGACGCGCTGCTCGACGCGTCCGGTCGAGAGGATCAGCACGACCAGCAGCCGGGCGTTGCCGAGGTCGACGACCTCGACGTGACGCACCGTGGAGCGGCTGAGCGTGGGGTACTGCACGATGGCGACCTGCCGGGTGAGCTGAGCGAGCAGCCGCACGCTGCGGTTCACCACGTCGTCGAGGTCGATCGCTCCCTCGAGCAGCGTCGCGATCGCCCGGCGCTCGGCCGCGGTGAGCGGCTTGACCGCGCTGAGCCGGTCCACGAACATCCGGTAGCCCTTGTCGGTGGGGATCCTCCCGGCGCTGGTGTGCGGCTGGGTGATGAACCCCTCCTCCTCCAGCGCGGCCATGTCGTTGCGGACGGTGGCCGGGGACACCCCCAGCTGGTGGCGGTCGACCAGCGACTTGGAGCCCACCGGCTCCTCGGTGGAGACGTAGTCCTCGACGATGGCCCGCAGCACGGCGAGCTTGCGGTCCTCGACCATCGTGCCCACCTCCCTGCGTCTCGTCTGGCACTCCCGTGATCCGAGTGCCAAGTCTACTAGGCTCTCCCTATGGCCGACATTCCGCACGACACGGGCTTCGTCGAGGTCGCCGACCGCTGCTGGGTGGCGCGCTTCGCGTTCCTCGACGTCAATGTCGGCCTGGTGGGCGGGGACCGTGGCCTGCTGGTCGTCGACACCCGGGAGTCCGAGGTCGCGGCCCGCCGGCTGGTCGCGCACCTCGAGGCGCTCGGCGTCGGTGAGGTGGTCGAGGTGTTCAACACCCACGAGCACTTCGATCACACGTTCGGCAACGGCGTGCTGGCCGAGAGGTACGCCGGGGTGCCGATCCGTGCCCACGACGCAGCGGCCGACGGCCTGCCCGAGAGCGGTCCAGCACTGCAGCACAGGGCCGCGACCGACGACACGGTGCCGCAGCACGCCGACATCGCGGCCACCCGGATCGTGGCCCCCACCGAGACGTTCTCCTCGGCGCAGGTGGTCGACCTCGGGGACCGGCTCGTCGAGCTGATCCATCCGGGACGCGGGCACACCGCGGGCGACGCCGTGCTGCGCGTCGACGACGCCGACGTGGTGCTCGCCGGCGACCTGGTCGAGGAGTCAGCCACCCGCGGCGCGGTGCCGGGCTACGGCGCCGACTGCTTCCCGATGCAGTGGCCGGCGACGCTGGACCTGCTGATCGGGCTGCTGACCCCGGCGAGCATCGTCGTGCCGGGGCACGGGCTGCCGGTCGGCAAGGACTTCGTCGAGGAGCAGCGCGGGGCGATCGGGGTGGTCGCGGAGACGATCCGCGACCTGGCCTCCCGAGGGGTCGGGGTCCGTGAGGCGCTCGCCGCGGCGCAGTGGCCCTACCCCGCCGAAGAGCTCGCGCACGCCGTGCGTCGAGGGTATGAGCACCTGCCGCGGACCTCGAAGACGCTGCCGCTCATCTGACCCAGCGGTCGTGCTGGCCGCGGTCATGGCGACGCTCGCCACCGGACCGAAAGCGCCACATCCGGGCCCACAGCAGCCAGAACACCAGGATGAGCACGAACAGCGGCAGGTGGGTGACCACCACCAGGGCGACCACCACGAGCAGCAGCGGGGTCAGCCGGGCGCCGCGCCACCAGCCGGGATGGCCGCGTCGGGAACGCTCAGGCTCCTGGCGCTGATCCTGATGAGCCGCGCCGACCAGCAGCGGCAGGTCGGCGAACAGCGGGCCCAGGTCCGAGCCGGTCCGCGCGGCCCAGACGATGTCGCTGCGCTCGTCGTACTCCTCCTTGGTCAGGCGCCCGGCGGCGTAGTGCTCGCCGAGCGCACTGACCGCGGCCTCACGGTCGCTGTCGCCGATCCGCAGGTCGGGCCCGAAGGACGCAGACGACCCAGACGACCCGGGGCGACCGATGCTCACGGGGTGTCCCCCTCGTCTCCCCCCTCGTCGCCTTCCGCGAGGATGCCGTAGAGCTTGCGGCGGGTCTCGGCGAGGATCTCGGCCGCCTCGGCCTGCTGCTGCTTGGTGCCGGAGACGATGACCTGCCAGACGGCACCCATCACCTGGCCGATCACCGGCTTGAGGTCGCCAGGACCCTCGTCCTCCTCGGCCTGGTCGAACGGGCGCCAGGTGGCAGCCAGCTCGTCCGGGTGGCTCTGGACGTAGTCCCGGCCCTCGGCGGAGAGCTGCAGCAGCCGTCGGCCGCCGCCCTCGTTGCCCTCGACGAGCCCCTCGTCCTCGAGCTGCTGGACCGTCGGGTAGACCGAGCCGGGGCTCGGCTTCCACGCGCCGCCGCTGCGCTCGGCGATCTGCTGGATGATCTGGTAGCCGTTCATCGGCTCCACGGCGAGCACGTCGAGGATCGCGGCACGCACGTCGCCTCGTCGTACCTTCGGACCCCGGTGCGCGAAGTGGCCACGACCGAAGTCCGGCTGGCTCCCGCCCTGGGCCATGTCGATGAGGCCCTGCACCCACGGCGGGGGGCCGCCGGTCCAGGATCCTCGCGGTCCGCCGGGGCGGCCGCCTCGTCTGCGGGGACCGCCGCCACGCGGCTGGTCCCAGGGACTGTTGCTGCTCATGTGTTCCTCCTGAAGATGTCGACTGTTCTCGATAGTCTGACGATATATCGCTTCATGGCAAAACCCAACCCCCTTCCTCGAGGTGTCGGCACGGGACCGGCGGCGGACGCGGCCTAACGTTCGGGGATGCCCTCCCCGCAGCCTCCCTACGACCGCTACGGCACCGACGTGCTGAACACCGACTGGCGCGCACCCCGGCGTGGCCGCGCGGTCGAGATCGAGGCCGACCGAGGCCTGGTCGTCGAAGAGGTCGAGACCGACTGGTGCGGCGAGATCGTCGCGGTCGAGCGCGACCTTCACACCGTCGTCCTCGAGGACCGTCGTGGCCGGCGCCGGACCTTCCCGCTCGGGGCCGGCTTCCTGCTGGAGGGGGTGCCGGTGATCCTGGCCGCCCCGTCGCGCACCGGCCCGGCCGCAGCCACCCGCACGGCGTCAGGCTCGGTCGCCGTGCCGGGCACGCACGCACGGGTGGCACGGGCGAGCCGGATCTTCGTCGAGGGCCGCCACGACGCCGAGCTGGTCGAGAAGGTCTGGG
>JBDTXF010000404.1:0-3654 GCA_040006355.1 Nocardioidaceae bacterium
CCGGCGGCTGCCTGGATCACCATCACGCTGATCGCGTGGCCGACGATGTCGTGCAGCTCGCTGGCGATCCGCGCCCGCTCGTGCCGCAGGGCGATCTCGGCGAAGAGCTCGCGCTCGTCCTCGAGCTCCTGGGCGCGGGCAGCCAACAGGTCGGCAGTCTCCCTGCGGAGCCGCAGAGCCGTTCCAGCGGCGTACGGCGGCACCGTGAACATCAGTGCGGCCACCCAGCTGTCCATCTGGGCCAGGGAGGAGAACACGGCCAGGTAGGCCGCGGCGCACAGGGCCACGACCCAGGCAGCGCGCCCCGACCAGCCGAGCGCGAGGACCGCGAAGCTGACCGAGTAGAGCGCCACACCCGTGTCGGGGAACGAGCCGGGCAGGGTGACCGCCGCCAGGAACAGGCCGAGCGCCACCACCGAGGCGACCCGGGGATGACTGCGCCACCAGACGAGCGCCAGCCCACCGGCCAGGATGAGGACGGTGAAGAGGCTGCCGCTCGGCGTCGTCGGCCAGCCGTGCTGTGCCGTGGGCAGTGCCACCAGGAGGAGGACCCCCAGGGCGATGGCACTCCGCTCGCGTCGGGGCATCCGGGTCGCTGCTACCCGACCAGGGGGAGCTGGGCCACGGCGCTGGCCCGCCCCCGGCTGACCTGCATGTCCAGGGAGCCGCCGAGGAACGTCGCGCGCTCGTGGGCCCGGGCCACGGCGGCCTTGACGTCCGCGGACCTGTCGACGGGCCCCTCGACGCTAATCTCGAGGGCGTCGTCGTCGAAGCGCACGCCCACCTCGATGCGAGAGCTCGGCTGGTCCGCCAGGATGTCCACGAGGTGCTCCACGATGCGGTACGCCGAGAGCTCGACGGTGGCGGGCAGCGAGCGTGGGTCGCCGGTGACGGTCAGTCGTGAGTCCGCCGTGGCGTTCCGGGCCAGCAGGGCGTCG
The DNA here is from genome assembly GCA_040006355.1 of Nocardioidaceae bacterium. Classification (GTDB taxonomy): domain Bacteria; phylum Actinomycetota; class Actinomycetes; order Propionibacteriales; family Nocardioidaceae; genus Nocardioides_B. The sequence goes on from JBDTXF010000404.1 coordinate 939, forward strand.
AGGTGGGCGACGGTGGGCGCCGGGGCCAGGGCGACGTCCCCACCGCGCAGGAAGCCGACGATCTCGCGCATGCCGTCGAGGGTCGCGCGGCTCTCGCTCTCGATCGACTCGAAGAGTGCCTTCGCGCTGGAGGGGTCCAGGTCCCGGCCCGACTCGGCAGCCATCGAGAGCTGGCCGAGCCGCTCCTGCAGCAGCTCGTCGAGCTGGTGGGAGAGCCGGACGCGGTCGCTGGCGACCTCCAGGGCGACCCGCTTGTCCCGCAGCTCCCTGAGCTGGAGCGTGCGAGCCGTGAGCTCGGTGCTCAGGGCTGTGCGGTGGCGCACCGCGCGGCCGATCCCGAAGACGATCAGCACGATCGGGAACGCGAGCGCGAACGCCTCGAAGCCGGTGGTGGAGTCGACCACGAGAACCGCGGCCGTGAGCAGCGTGGTGAGGCCCAGCATCACCCACGCACGACTGCGCTCCAGCGAGACCGCACCGAGGTAGGCCAGGACGAACGCGAGCGGCAGCCCCGCGCCACACCTGGTCACCCAGCCGAAGAGCAGGTCGTGGAGCACCATCACCGCCACGGCGATCCCGGTGACGACGGTGACGTTGCGCCGCCACCACAGCACCGGGACCGTCGCGAGGGCGAAGACCGGGACCATCAGCCACGAGTGGGACGTCAGCTGGTGGACCATGCTGCCGTCGGCGATGGCTGCTGCGGCGTGGGCGTCCTGGAACCCGACGTTCTCGACCATCAGCCAGAAGCCGAGCGCGAAGAGGGCACCCGCGAGGACCCAGTCGACGGGACGAAGCCCCCGGAAGACCCCGTTGGTGCCCTCACTCATCGCAGACCCCTTCAGGCGTGGACGTGCTCGACGCCCAGCGTAGGCTCGCCGACCTTCGCGGCGGAACGTGTCTGGACGAACAGGCCAGCGCCGTACAACAGCGCGGCCACCGGCACCGACAGGCCGAGAGCGGCCAGGCCCCCGGTCGAGGAGTCCTTCACCAAGGTGACGACCTGGAGCGCGAGGATCCCGAGCAGACCGATCATCTGGTTCTGCCTGCTGCCGGCGAAGCGGGCCACGGCGTAGGCCATCGCGATCGACAGCGGCAGTGCGAACCCGCAGCGGGTCACCCAGCCGAACGCCGGGACGCTGGCGGCGACGACCACGAACGAGACACCGATCGCGGCGAGGATCCCGCGTCGTCGCCACAGGATCGGCAGCGCCGCGACGACGAAGACCGGGACCATCAGCCACGACTGCGAGTCGAGCGAGTGAGCGAGGCCGGCGTCGGCCCCCGCGTTGACGTTCTCCAGGGCGATCACGGCGGCCAGCGCGACCATCACGGCGGTCAGCACGTAGTCGAGGGGCCGGATGCCTTTGACGATGTCCATCTCTGTCTTCCTTCTCGTTCCGGCGTCTGACTGACCCCGCTGGCACCACGCTCCCGCGCCGACCTCGTCGTCGTCGTCCGCAGCGAGGATGAACCTCGCGGCGTGCGTCATCCTCGAGGAGGACCCGCCGCCGGCCTCGGGTGGGCACAATGGGCGGGTGATCAGGGTGCTCATCGCCGACGACCAGGAGCTCGTGCGCACGGGGTTCCGGGTGATCCTGGAGACCGAGGGCGACATCGAGGTCGTCGCCGAGGCCGAGAACGGCCACGAGGCGATCCGTCAGGCGGCGCTCGTGAAGCCGGAGGTCGTGCTGATGGACATCCGGATGCCGGAGCTCGACGGCCTGGCCGCGACCGAGCAGATCCTCCGTCAGCCGGACCCGCCCACGATCGTGGTGCTGACCACGTTCGACCAGAACGAGTACATCTACCGCGCTCTCCGCGCCGGCGCAGCCGGCTTCCTGCTCAAGGACGCGCCCTCGTCGCGCCTGATCGCCGCCGTCCGGGCCGCGGCCACCGGCGACTCGCTCATCGAACCGTCGATCACCCAGCGTCTGGTGGAGCGGTTCGCGGAGCCGGTGGTCGCCCCCGGCATCCCGGCCCGCCTCGCGCAGCTCACCGAGCGCGAGCTCGACGTGCTCCGCCTGATCACCCGTGGGCTGTCCAACGCGGAGATCGCTGCGGAGATCGTTCTCGCCGAGACGACCGTGAAGACCCATGTGGCACGCATCCTGGCCAAGCTGGGCGTGCGCGACCGCGTCCAGGCGGTGGTGGTCGCCTACGAGACGGGCTTCGCCGTTCGCCGCGGCGCGTGAGAAAATCGGCCGTGCCGTCACGACTGCTGCCCGATGCCTCCGGAACCCGCACCAACTGGGCGGGGAACTACCGCTACGGCGCGCAGCAGGTCGTCTTCCCCAGCACGGTCCCCGAGCTCCAGGACCTGGTCGGCAGCACCCGGCACGTGCGTGCCCTCGGCTCCGGTCACACGTTCACCGCGCTCCCGGACACCGTCGGCGACCTGGTCAGCCTGACGCACCTTCCCGTCGAGATCGAGGTCGACACCGCACGGCGGACCGTGCGGGTGGGCGGCGGGGTCCTCTACGAGCAGCTGGGCCGCGAGCTGCACCAGCAGGGCTGGGCATTGGCCAACACCGCGTCGCTGCCCCACATCTCGGTCGCGGGTGCGGTCGCCACCGGGACACACGGCTCGGGGCTCGCCCTGATGTCGCTGGCGGCCGCCGTACGCGGCGTCGAGCTGGTGGGACCCGATGGCTCGGTGCGATGGGTGACCAGGGGGGACCCCGACTTCGACGGCAGCGTCGTCTCGCTCGGGAGC
>JBDTXF010000405.1:0-3639 GCA_040006355.1 Nocardioidaceae bacterium
TCTGTCTGGTGCTGACCGTCCTGCAGCACCTCTCCTACCCCGATGCGCCGTCCCCTGACCGGCACCTGCCCGCCGACGCCGCGGCGTACCGGCAGCAGCTCAGCACCGCTCGGGGGGACGTGATGCTGGTCGGCGACGTCAACAGCCTGCTCAAGGCCGACCCGACGGCGACCTCGGACTTCCTGACGGGGTCGGCGTGGTACCTCAACCCGCACCCCGTGCAGAACACCTACACGACCATCGGCTTCCGCGGGTACTTCGACCGGTTCCCGATGGACTACGACGGATCGAACCCGCCGGTCAACCTCCGCACGCTGTTCAGCGTCGAGCCGACCACGGGCACCCGGCGCGTGGACCTGCTCGCGGTGAGCACGGTGCTGCTGGTGCGAAGGGACTTCCCCGACGGCCGGCTCCGGCACCCACCCGCGGGCTGGCACCTCACGCAGCGCACACCGCTGGCGGTGACCTGGGTGCGCGACCACCCGGTCCCCGGGGCAGGCCGCCCGGTGTGGTCGTCGGCCGGGACGTCGGTGTCCCTGGTGTCCGCCGACGACAGGACGGCCCGGTTCAGGGTCGAGGAGGTCCCCGCCGGTGGCGGCCGGGTGGTGCTGGGGGAGCTGGCCTGGCCGGGCTTTCGGACCGATGTGGGGGAGCTCGCCGATCCGGTCGACGGCTACCTGCTCACGGTGCGGCTGCCCCCGGATGCGGCCGGGCGGACGGTGACTGTGCACTTCTCCCCACCGGGGTGGACCCTCGAGGTGGCGACCTGGTGGGTCGGCGTCGTGGGTGGCCTGGTCTGGTGCGGGCTGCTGCTCCGCCGCCGGCCGCGCGGCTGCTAGACGGGCCCGGACCTCCCGCCCCCGGCGGCGGCGGCGGCGCCCGCATTGAGAGCATCACGTTGAGCAGCATCCCGTGGGCGATGAACGCGGTGACCCGCTCGGCGTCGCAGCCGGTGGTGCGGAGCAACCCGAAGATCTCGGCCATGCACACCCGCGCCCCGATCACCTCGTCGTCACCTGCCGCGAAGCCGTGCATCATCACCAGGAGGAAGTCCCGGTCGGCGACCAGGTCGCGCTTGCTGCCGAACCTGCGCACCACGTAGGGCTGGGACACCCGGGGCAGTGGTGATCTGGCACGCGTCATTCGTCGGCTGGGGGCTGCCTGAACGACGGCGCGTGGCCGGCGCGAGAGTGTCAGGACAGCTCGGCCCGGCGCCACCAGGCGACGGTCAGCGCACCGACCACCGCTGCGGAGCAAGGCACGAGCAGCAGGTGCCAGACCGGCACCGTTCCCAGTGTCGGAGGTGCGGACGCTATGGCCCAGAGGCCGGGCACCGAGTAGGGGAACCATCCGCCCACTCCAGCGATCACAGCGACCTGGGCGGCCGCGACCAGCCCGACGAGCCCGCCGAACGCCGGCAGGTATCCGCGGCCGATGCTCGCGAACAATGCGATGGTGAGCGCCGACAGGCCGGTGAGCACCGATAGCACCGCCACCCGCATCAGCCCGGCCAAGGCGTCACCGTCGGGCAGGCCGAGACCTGCCCCGAGGCCCACCAACAGCGCCGCCGGGACCATCAGCAGTGACACTCCGGTGCACCACAGCGCCAGCACGGTCAACTTGGCCGCCGCGACCGACTCGCGAGGCGTTGCACTCGCGAAGAGCGAGCCGACCGTGCCGTCCGCGTACTCCCGGCCGAAGCACCAGGCCACCACCACGCCCATACCGAGCAGCCCCGCACTGGCGTAGATCTGGGTCAAGGCGTCGAGATAGCCCGCCCATCCGTCCCGAGCCACCAGCGCCTGCGCTTTCAGACCGATCGCGTCCCCGCGTTGCCTACCGGCCATGGTCAGGAACAGCGCCGCCATCACGGCCGGAACCACCAGCAGCAGCCCAGCGGTCACGCGAGGGACGCGGGAGCGCCGCAGCTTGAGCCACTCCACGACGTACGCCGCCCCCATCACACGGCCCTCCCGGCTTCGGTGGCCAGGTCGGCTTGGTGCACCATCGCGAAGAAGGCTCGCTCCAACTCGGTTCCGTGCGGGTCGAGTTCGCCGATGATGCGTCCGTCGTGGATCACGGTGATCCGGTCGGCCACGCGGGCCACCTCGTCGAGGTGGTGGGAGGAGACCAGGACGCCGGCGCCCTCGGCGGCCGCACCCCTGACCAGCTCGCGAAGCAGGACGACACCCGAGGGGTCCAGCGCGTTGGTGGGCTCATCGAGGACCAGCAGCCGAGGGCGGTGCGCCATCGCGCTGGCGAGCCCGACCCGCTGACGGTTTCCCAGCGAGAGGGTGCGGGCCCGGCGATCGACGTACTCCTCCAGCCGCAGGCGCGCCAGCACCTCGCCCACCGCCGACCTCACGCCGGAGCGTGGTACGCCGTGAAGCAGGGCAGCAGCGCTGAGGTTCTCACGCACAGTGAGCTCTGGGTAGGCGAACGGTGTCTCTACCATGTGACCCACCCCGGCCCAGTCCACCCGGCCACCCACCGGGGCTCCCAGCACCTCGACTTCACCGGAGTCGGCGCGGACTATCCCGAGCACCAGCCGCATCAGCGTGGTCTTGCCGGCGCCGTTCAACCCCACCAGGGCCAGCACCTCCCCGGCCTGCAGGCAGAGGTCGAGATCGCGCACGGCGGCCACCCCACCGAACCCCCTGTTCACCGCCTCGCAGCGCAGCACGTCAGGCATCGTCGTCGCCCCCTTCCGGGTCGAGGACGTCGAGCGCCTGGACCAGTCGCCCGGCAAGGGAGCCGTTGTCCTCACCGAGAGACCACGCGAGGACAGCCGTGGTCAGAGCCGCGACCGCGGCGGCGGCAGCGACGCGTTCCGGCAGGCCCGGCTCGCTCTCCAGGCCGGGCGCAAGTGCCTGTGCGACGGCTTCCTGGGTGGCGACGGTGTTGGCCCACATTCCGGCCAACAGGGTCGGACTTCCGGCCCCGATCCGAACCCGGGCACGGACCTGCTCCTGATCGGGAAGCTCCAGGTGCTCCACTACTGCCCGAAGCCCCCGGCACGCCCGCTGCAGCGCAGGCAGGTCGCTGGACGCGGCGGCGACCGCCGCAGCCAGCGTGGGGTCGAAGGGGTCATCAAGGACGACCGACTCCTTCGTCGGGAAATACCGGAAGAACGTCATATGGCTGACCCCTGCCGCTGCGGCGATCTGCTCGACGGTGGTCCGCTCGTAGCCCCGTTCGACGATCAGTCGCAGGGCCACCTCCTGCAGACGGTCGCGGGTGCGCTGGGCGCGGATACTGGGCACGATAGAATGTTAGTCACTAACATCATCGAGGTCAAAGCTGATACGGCGGCAGTTGGTTCGGCGTCACAGCCGGGCGGCGCTCACCGCTAGCGGATCCCCTCACGACCGCGGAATCCTTGGGTGGCCCGAGCCCGCGCCGATCCGGGGTCGGGCATTCAGCGCCTGGTCTCATACCGGGTCAGGAGCACGCCGCCGGGAAACGTGCGGCTCTCCAGCAGGGTCAGGTTCACCCAGTTGTCCAGGGTTGTGAAGAACGGCGTGCCGCCTCCCACCAGGACCGGGTGGGCGACGACCGCGTACTCGTCGACCAGCCCGGCCCGGATGGCCGCCGCGGCGAGGGTGGCGCCGCCGACGTCCATGGGACCGCCATCCTCAG
>JBDTXF010000406.1:0-3634 GCA_040006355.1 Nocardioidaceae bacterium
GCCGGGCATCTCGTGCTCGGCGAGGGTGATCTCGGTGCGGCCGTAGTCGGCCAGGCTCAGGTCTGCAACCTTGAAGTCCATGTGTGTGTAGTTCCTCAGTGCTGGTCGTGGGGCAATTCGTCGGTCGGACACGCCTTGTCAGGGTACCCGGGGACCCCCGCTCTCTGCACCGCTAGCGGGGGCGCGTCGTGCCTGCGACGCCTCCGACCCGCGCCCAGCTAGTGCCCGGCGGCCCCGGGTGCGTCGGGGCGCGGGTCGCTCGTGTGATCCTCGACATAGATGTCCGGCTCGAGGTAGATCACCCGGGCCGTCGGCTCGGCCGACCGCATCGCCCGTTCGGCGGCGTCGATGGTCCTCGCGACCTCGTCGGCATGGGTGGCCGCGCCCACCCCGATCTTCACACCGACCAGCAGCTCCTCGGGGCCCAGGTGCATGGTGCGCATGTGGATGACCCGCTCCACGCCCTCGGTCCGCTCGAGGCTCTCGCGCAGCCGACGCTGAGCCTCCGGGCTGGCGGCCTCCCCCAGCAGGAGGCTCTTGGTCTCGATGCCCAAGATGACGGCCACCGAGACCAGCAGCAGTCCGATGCCCGCCGTACCGGCCACGTCGAAGTAGCCGTTGCCGGTGGCCTTGGAGAGTCCCACCCCCAGCAGTGCGAGCACCAGCCCGATCAGCGCGGCGAAGTCCTCCAGCAAGATCACCGGCAGCTCCGGTGACTTGGCGCGTCGGATGAACTCGGGCCACGAGGCGACACCTCGGGTGTGGTTGCTCTCCCGGATGGCGGTGCGGAAGGACAGGCCCTCCATCACGACAGCGCCGAGCAGGACGACCACCGCGACCCACCACCAGCGGCCGTCGAGGAGCTCGTTGGGCAGACCGGCGTGGACCTCGTGGGCCTTGTGGTAGGCCTCGTAGAGCGCGAACAGCCCGCCGACCGAGAAGAGCACGATGGCGACCAGGAACGAGTAGACATAGCGCTCTCGTCCGAAGCCGAACGGGTGCTCGGGTGTCGCCCGCCGCCGGGACCGCTTGCCGCCGAGCAGCAGCAGGCCCTGGTTCCCGGAGTCGGCGACCGAGTGGATGCCCTCGGCGAGCATCGATGAGGCACCGGTGAGGAAGAACGCCAGGAACTTCATCACCGCGATGCCGCTGTTGGCCAGCAGCGCCGCCACGACCGCCTTGGTGCCGCCTTCGGTGGACATGGGTGCCCGCTCCTGCTCGCCGTCGTGTGCCGTGCCGAACCGGCAGCCTAACGGTGACCAGCTGGTAGGTGCGGTTGTGGCGGATCCCTGCAGGTTTCGGGCCTACAAAGCTGTCGGCATCGGCCACTTGCGGGAGGGCAGCATTGGCCCATGCCACGATCCCGCTAGCGGGTGCGGCCCAGCCCGACGCCGAGGTACGCCGCGGTGTACCTGCCGGTCGCGAGCAGCGCGGCGTAGCGGGCGACGTCGGTCGATGCCGCGCTGGCCACCACCTCGACCCGGACCCGATGCTCCTGGGCGGCGGAGACCAGCCGGCTGCGGGTCTCGTGGATGCCGGCGCTCTCGGCGCCGTCGTCGAGGATCAGCAGGGCAGGGGCCCGGCCACCGTCCAGGTCGTCGTCGAAGGGGTCGGCGAAGAGGTCCGTGCCCTGCGCCGCGGCGATCACCGGCAGCAGGTGCTCGGCGTCGCCGGCGAGGGCGGTCCGGCCGCTCGCCCTGCGCACGGCCTCCGCCACCCGCCGAGCGGCACGGGCCGCCAGCACCGACCCGCCCCACACCAGGGGCGCCGCGTCAGCCAGGGCGATGGCGAGCAGCTTGGCGGGGTTGACCGCGAGGTCGCGGTGCGGCGAGCACGCGATCGCCACCTCGTCGAGGGCCTGGGCGACGGACTCGGCGTCGGTGTCCGGTCCGAGATCGAGGCGGCACAGCACCTGGAGCACGACCACCGCGGTGGCCAGCTGGTCTCGGGAGGTGCACGGCAGGACGGTGCAGTCCCGGCCGACGGCGTGCCGGGCGACCAGGGAGCCGGGCGGGCAGGCCACCACCACCCGGCAGCCCCTCCGCACCGCCTCGGCGACCGCCGACGCGGCGTCGGTGTCCTCGCCCTCGGGCGCGAGGACCACCACGAGGTCCAGACCGCCGGCCCAGCCGGGCAGGCCCGGACCGGGCCAGGCCACGAAGGGGACCGGGCACCACGGCTCGAGCACTGCACGCAGGAGCCGGGAGTCAGGGCCGGCCGCCACGACGGCGCGCGGGCGGGAGTCACCGGACGCCAGCTCCACGGCTTCGTCGATCGCCTCGGCCGCCTCGACGGCCTCGCGGCGGACCCGGGCGCCGGCCTCCGCGAGCGGGCGGAGCACGCCGTCGTTCCACGCGAGCGCCGACTCGTCGTCGAGGCGTGCGTCGTCGAAGACGTCCGCCATCGGGGCTAGGCCTTCCCGGGGCGGCGGGCCTCGTCCACGAGGAGCACCGGGATGTCGTCGCGGACCGGGTAGGCCAGTCCACATGCCGTGCACACCAGCTCCGAGGCCTCCTCGTCCACGGCGAGGGCCCCCCGGCAGTCCGGGCACACGATGATCTCCAGCAGGGCGGGGTCGAGCTTCATGAGTCTCTCCTGATCATCGTGAGGACGTCGTCGCGGAGCGCGTCGAGCATCGGACGGTCGGCCGCCTCGGCGTTCAGGCGCAGCAGCGGCTCGGTGTTGGAGGCGCGCACGTTGAACCACCAGTCAGGATGGGAGACGGTGAGACCGTCGAGGTGGTCCAGGGTGACGCCCTCGCGGTCGGCGTAGGCCGCCTCGATCGCCGCGACCACCTCCGCAGCGTCGGGGACGGTGGAGTTGATCTCGCCGGTGTCCACATAGACCGCGAACTCGGCGAGCAGCTCCGAGAGCGTCCCCTCGGTCTCGGCCAGGGCGGCCAGGACGTGCAGCGCCGCCAGCATCCCCGAGTCGGCACGCCAGAAGTCGCGGAAGTAGAAGTGCCCGGAGTGCTCACCACCGAACACCGCGTCGGTCTCGGCCATCGTGGCCTTGATGAAGGAGTGCCCGACCCGGGTGCGCACCGGTGTCCCGCCCAGCCGGGTCACCAGCTCGGGGACCGCTCGCGAGGTGATCAGGTTGTGGATGATCGCCGCCCCGGGCACCCGCGCCAGCTCACGCGAGGCGATCAGCGCGGTGATCACCGACGGACTGACGAGCGCGCCGCGCTCGTCCACGATGAAGCACCGGTCCGCGTCCCCGTCGAAGGCCAGCCCGAGGTCGGCGCCGGTCTCGGTGACCTTCGCCTGCAGGTCGACCAGGTTCGCCGGGTCGATCGGGTTCGCCTCGTGGTGCGGGAAGGTGCCGTCGAGCTCGAAGTACATCGGCACCACGTCGAGGTCGAGCTGGGCGAGCACCGCGGGCGCGGTGTGCCCCGCCATCCCGTTGCCGGCGTCGACGGCGACCTTGAGGTGCCGTCCCGTCACGGGCGCCATGGACAGCAGGTGGTCGGCGTACTCCTCGAGCAGGTCCCACTCCACGATGGTCCCGCGGTGCTCCGCAGGGGTGGCCGGCCCCGCCGCCACCAGGTCGTGTACGGCGGACAGGCCGGTGTCCAGGCCCAGCGGCACGGCGAGGGCACGGCACATCTTGATGCCGTTGTACTGCGCCGGGT
>JBDTXF010000407.1:0-3633 GCA_040006355.1 Nocardioidaceae bacterium
CCGCGAACAGGACGCCGATCCCGGCCAGCAGCACGATCAGCGACAGCACGCTCCAGACGACCACGTCGGCGCTCACCGTGTTGTCGACCAGCTGCTCCGGCGGCCAGTTGTTGGTGTAGGAGTAGTCCTTGTGCGGCCGCAGCGTCGAAGCCGCCCACGCCGACCAGGCGAAATACGCTGTGAGCTGCTTGACCTGCCTCGGGTCCGTGATCGCCTCGGGAAGCAGTCCCTTCGAGGCGCTCTCTGGGCCGAAGTACCGGCCGTAGTGCCTGACCAGCTCGTCGAACGCCGCAGTCTGAGCATCGGTGTAGGTGAGCGTGTCGTTCTTCGGCTGGTACCGGTTGGTCTTGAAGTCCGAGATCGCCCGCGAGCGCGCCGTGCTCGAGGATGCGCCGCCGTACTCCCGGGTGGCGATCTGGGCGGCGCGGTGCAGGTAGTCGGCCGTGAAGTCCGGCCCCAGGTAGGCGCCATGACCGAAGATCGAGCCGTACTCCATCAGCCCCTTGCGCAAGAACAGCTGCTGTCCGGCCGTCACATCAGCGCCGGTGTACACCACCCGCCCCGAGGAGGTCAGAACCTGACCGGCGATCGGAGGGTCGGCCGTGTAGGCGCGAAACCCGAGAAAACCCAAGATCGTCAAGCCGAACAACAGCACGAGAGCTGTCACCTGCACCCAAGCGCGGGAGACGAAGTCAGCCTCGCGGGGTCTGCTGTCCCGCGCGGTTGCGGAGGCACTCATGAGAGGTTCAGCTCGGAACGCCCTGACGGCACGGCGACCTCGATGACCGCGGCCACGCTACGGACCTGGAAGACGGGGACACGCGCAGTCGCCGGCGGACCAGTGGGCTCACCACTGGAGAGATCAAAGCATGAACCGTGCTGCCAACATTCGATCAGACCGTTGAACACGTCCCCATCGGACAAAGCCACCTGGCCGTGGCTGCATTCATCGAGCAGTGCGTACACCTCACCGCCACTCTGAACGAGGCAGACAGGGTGCCCGTCGACATCCACATGGACGGCACTGTCTGGCGCCAGGTCGAGGGCCGGGACCACCGGCCACCATTCGATACCCTCTGGCGGGCCGGGATGCGTTGCGGTGGCTTGCACCGAGGTGAAGGAGGGGACCGCGCCGAGGTGACCACCCTCAGACTCCCACACGCGCAGCCTGGACCTGTCCCGATCGATACTGGTCATGGGATCGCCAGCGACCATTCTGCCCCGACGAGTCGGGTTGCCCCTGTGGCCGCGTTGCGGTGGCATGGCTTCCTCCGTGGTGGAAGTGATGACCGCGGGGTCGACGAAACTGACTCAGCCGAGCTCATGGATCTCGACGGCCTGGCGGGAACGCCAACGACCGGGGACTGGGGCCGAGGCGGCCCACCATACGCTTCGCCCTCTCTGTTGACGATCCCCTGCTGCGGCGCCATAGGTCCGCCCGGGGCCAACCGCCCCTCGTGCTCACGGGTCCCGCGAGGCTCCACCGGGGCGACCTGACTCGGGGAGAGCACTGGTGACATGCTGTCCAGCAGCGCCTGACGCCGACCGTCCGGCCCCGGGGAGGGACGACCGAGGACGGCGAACCGGGCGGGGACCAGCCAGTGGACGACCAGGACCATGTCGGTTCCCTGCAGCGATGACAGTCCTTCGGAGCGGTGTGGCGGGTGCTGGAATGCGATCCCGGACGACGAGTGACGGTCGGGCTCCTCCGGTGCGACGGTGGTGAGGAGGCGGACCGCATCACGTCCGACGACGCTGAGCTCCTGGCCTTCCTGCGCGGGCGTTGGAGCAGCATCGAGTGATGGGTGGAGTCTAGGAATCGCGGACACTTGGCTCGGTGGTGCCGCCGAAGTGCCGGCCGGTGAGCTGACGAGGGATGATTTGGATGTGCAGTGTCCGAGAACCTGCCGCCCACGGCTCGAGCATCCGCAACTTCGTCAGCTCACGGGTCTCGACGCTATCGAGTGGCCGCGCGTCCCCATGAGCGACCACGCTCCACCCCTGGTGGTGCTCACGGTCGAGCTCGTCGACTTCGAAGGCGACTTCGTGGTGCTGAGCATGAAGAGCCAACGGCCCGTATGGCGAGGTCCGGAACACAATCGCGCCATCGTGGAGGGCGAAGTTGACGGGGTAGATCTGCGGACAGCTGTCAACACAGAACACCACGCGGCCCACGGAGTGGCCGCCCAGCCGTTCCAGACACTCGTCCTTGGACAGCTCCATCGGATATTCAGCCACCATGTCTCCTACCTGAGAAGGGTCAGCCCACACACACCATCAACGTGCCGCAAGGTGATGGGCCACTCGCGTGCCCTTCCACCCTGCTCAGTCCGCAGGCCCTTCGTTCTCATCCATGGTCCGACCCATGCGTTCCCCTATTTATACAATATCCGGTTGTGTAAACTCAACCCTATGCCCTATGTGATCGCGCTTGCCTGCGTCGACCTGAAGGGTCGGGCGTGCGTCGAGGATTGCCCAGGGGGGCTGATCAAATGCGAGGACTATCTCCCTGAGTCACTGCAGTCCTATGGTGTCGTCGTTGGCCCAGCAGCTCCCAGATGAAGGGTCGAACGGCTCCTCGACCATGCGCCACAGCCGAGACGAGCCCCGGGCAGTACCCTGCCGAGCGGACCACTGAGCCGCCACGGGGCCGCCGCCTAGCAGTTCTCAGCGTGCTGCGAACGGCCAGGCGGCCGCTGAGCACCGCAGAGATTGCGCCGAGGGTCGGAGTGCATCCGAACACCGTGCGATTCCACCTCGATGCCCTGATGGAGACCGGCCTGGTCGAGCGCGTGGACGCCGCGCCCGCGGGACCCGGGCGCCCCCCGATGGTCTTCCAGGCCAGCCCGGGCATGGACCCTGCCGGCCCGAGCAACTATCGGTTGCTGGCTGCCATGCTGGCCGACGGCCTGGCCTCCACCGCAGACCCTGCCGCCCGGGCGGTCGAGCTCGGCCGACAGTGGGGCGGTGGGCTTGTCGAGCGGCCGCCGACCTCACCCCTGAGCGCGAACCAGGCTGTCGCCCGGCTCACCCGCTTGCTCGACGAGCTGGGTTTCTCACCCGAGCGGCGATCGGTTGATGGACGCAAGCAGATCGCGCTTCGGCACTGTCCGTTCCACGAGCTCATCGATGCTCGTGCCGATGTCATCTGCCCCCTCCACCTGGGGTTGATGCAAGGTGCCATGCAGAAGCTCGACGCGTCCATCACTGTGGAGAGCCTCGAACCCTTCGCCGAGACCGACCTCTGCCTAGCGAAGATGTCCAGTCCGGGCAGCACACCATGACCGGCACCACGGCCGAGCGCGTCGAAGCCGACGGTCCAGCGCCACCTGAGTGACAACGCCTGAGTGTGCTCGCCTGGTTCGCAATGGGGGGTCAGGGCCCGGGCGAGACCGAGCCGTCGCTATATCCGCCTCGGTCCAGAGTTCTGGATGAGCGAGCAGGGCGTGAAGGTCGGCGTGATCCTGTCCATCGGGCACGATCCCCACGGTAGGGGAAACGTCCGGATCCCGCCGGTCGTGCCACTCTCCGGAAGGCCTCGTGGCCGGCGACACCCGAGGCCACCCCGAGGACGAGGGAGCCGCTCAGGAGTCTCCTTGTTGGTTCTAGGCGCCCCTCCGGCGCGGAGGCGCC
>JBDTXF010000408.1:0-3616 GCA_040006355.1 Nocardioidaceae bacterium
GCACCTTGTCGAAGACCACCACGGTGTCGTAGAGCGAGAACCCGAGGATGGTCAGGATGCCGGTGACGGTCGCGGGCGTGACCTCGAACCCGGACAGCGCGTAGACGCCGACGGTGATCAGCAGGTCGTGGATCAGCGCCACGATGGCGGCCACCGACATCTTCCACTCGCGGAAGTACGCCCAGATGAACAGCACGACCAGGATCAGGAAGACGATCAGGCCGAGCAGCGCCCGCTGGGCGACCTGGGCGCCCCAGGTGGCGCCGATCGCGTCGGAGCTGATGGCGTTGCCGTCCACGCCGACGGCCTTCTGGATGGCCGTCTGGATGGTCGCCGAGTCGTTGTTGTCCAACGGCTTGGTCTGCACCCGGATGTTGCCGGCCGAGGTGTTCACGATCGGCTGGGTGGCACCCTCGATGTTCTGGCTGCCGGCCGTGCTCGCGACGGCGTCCCGGATCTTCTGGACGTTGGCCAGGTCGGCCTGCCCGCTCGGCATCGCGACGGTGTACTCGACGCCGCCCTTGAACTCGATGCCGAGGTTCAGCCCGCGGGTGCTGAGCCCGACGACGGCGGCGAGGACGATGACACCGGAGATGGCGTACCAGAGCCACTTGCGGCCGACGAAGTTGACCGAGACCTTGCCCTGGTAGAGGGCGTGCCCGATGTTCGAGAGCTTGCTCATCAGGCTCTTCCTCCAGCCGTCGTGATGCGTGGCTCCGACGCCCGGGGGGTGCCGACGTGGTCCGGTGACAGACCGGACCACTGGTGGCCGCCGTAGAAGAACCGGAAGGTGGCCAGCCAGGACACCATCGGCTTGGTGAACCAGAAGAACACCGCGAGGTCGATCACCGTGCTGATGCCCAGCGCGAACGCGAAGCCCTTCACCACCCCGATCGAGAAGATGTAGAGCACCACCGCGGCCAGCAGCGAGACGGTGTCCGCGGCGACGCAGGTGGCCCGCGCGCGGATCCAGCCGGCCTCGACCGCGACCCGCATCGACTTGCCGGTGCGCATCTCGTCACGGATGCGCTCGAAGTACACGATGAACGAGTCCGCGGTGATGCCCACGGCCACGATCAGGCCGGCGATCCCCGGGAGGGTCAGGGTGAAGTCGATCGCCTGGCTCATCGCCAGCACGACGGCATAGGTGATCACCCCGGCGATCACCAGGGACGCGATCACCACGAGGCCCAGCCCGCGGTAGTAGAGCAGGCAGTAGACCATCACCAGCAGCAGGCCGACGGCGCCGGCGAGCAGTCCCGCCGACAGCTGGTCGGCGGCCAGGGTCGGGCCCTCCTCGCTGACCACCGGGACCTTGAACTTCAGCGGCAGCGCGCCGTACTTCAGGCTGTTGGCCAGGGACGTGGCGGTCGCCTGGGTGAAGCCGCCGGTGATCTGCGCCTGGCCGTTGTTGATGATGCCCTCGACGGTCGGCGCGGAGATCACCCGGCCGTCCAGGACGATCGCGAACTGCTTCTGCTGGCCGGTCAGGGGGCTGGTCGCGTTGGCGATCGCCTGGGTCACGGTGGCGAAGATCTTGCGGGCGGCGCCGTTGAAGGTCAGGTTGACCGTCCACTGCACGTTCTGCTGGTCGGGGGGTGAGGCGTTGGCGCCCTTGAGCTGGGTCCCCTCGATCAGCGGCGCCGAGAGCAGCAGCTTGTTGTTGTCCTGGTCGCAGGTGACCAGGGGCTTGGTCGTGCTGTCACTGACGGCCGGTGCGGTGGTGCCCGCCTTGGGACAGGTGAAGGCGCTGAACCTCTTCAGCCACACGTCGCCGGGGTTGTCCTGCCACTTCAGCGGCTGGTCGACCGGCGCGCCGGCCTTGGTGGTCGTGGTCTTCGGGTTGGCGGAGGCGCTCGCTGCCGCACTGGCCAGCGCGCTGGCGGCCCCGGACGGGTCGAGCGAGGCGGTCGCGGCCGGCGAGGACGCCGCCGACGGGGTGGGGGTCGGGGACGGCTTGGTCGTCGCCTTGGCGGCGGGCCGGTCCGCGGCCACGAGACCGGAGGAGAGCGCGCGTCCCTTGGGGCTGGCACTCGGCTTCGGCTTGACCGTCTGACCCGCCTTCGGGGAGGCACTGGACGAGGCCCTGGGCGACGCACTGGGCGACGCCGACCCGGAGGCGCTCGGCGAAGCGGACCCGCTGGCCGATCCGCTGGCCGACCCGCTGGGGCTGGCCGAGGGGGACGCCTGCGGCTGACCGGCCGCGACCGCGGCCACCAGGCGGAAGCGGAGCTGGGCGGTCTGCTTGACGCTGTTCACCAGGTCGCCGCGCGGCGGCCCGGGGATCTCGACGACGATGTTGTTGCCACCCTGGGTGGCCACCGACCCCTCGGTGACACCATTGCCGTTGACCCGCTGGTCGATGATCGTGCGGGCCTCCTCGAGGTTGGTCTGGGTGACCTTCTGACCCGTGGTGGTGCTCGCCGAGAGCGTGATCCGGGTGCCGCCCTGCAGGTCGAGACCCAGCTTGGGCTTCCACTGGCCACCGAGCGCCACTCCGCCGTACAGCGCAGCGACGACGATCGCGAAGATGATCAGCCGGCGCCCGGGGCGGGCCGCATGTCTTGCCACAGCTAGTTGCTCCTCATCGACCCCGGCCGCACCGGGACGTCGTTGCTCACTGGTGCTGGTCGGTGGGTCCGGGGTGCTCGTCCTCGGGGTCGACCACTCGGTCCTCCATGTCCCCCATGTCCGCCGTCTCGTCGATCACGCGTACGACGGCCTGCCGGGACACCTTGACCACGGAGCCCGGGGACAGCTCGAGCTGCAGGGTCTCCCCGTCCAACGAAACAACCCGGCCGAAGATCCCGGAGGTGAGCATCACCTCCGCGTCAGGCGCGAGGGTCGACTGGGTGGAGGCGAGAGCCTGCTGACGACGCCGTTGCGGACGCATGATCAAGAAGTAGAAGACGAGCGCGATCAGGACGAAAGGCAGGAGACCTGCCAGGTCTTTCACGAGAGATTGCACCTCAGTACGGATTCGGGCATGCCACAGATGCCGAGAGACTCGAACGATCAACGAGTGTAACTGGCCTCGCACGGCGCTTCCGACGGCACGGGCGCGCGGCGCCGAGCCGGTCCGGTCACTCGTCGGGGTCGAACAGCGTCGCAGCCGGCCCCGGTGGGCCGAACGGCGCGCCTGCCGGGGCGGTCAGGCCGAGGTGCTCCCACGCCGCGGGCGTGGCGACCCGCCCGCGCGAGGTCCGGGCCAGCAGCCCCGACCGCACCAGGAACGGCTCGGCGACCTCCTCGACGGTCTCCCGCTCCTCCCCCACCGCGACCGCGAGGGTCGAGACGCCGACCGGGCCACCACCGAAGCGTCGGCACAGCACGTCGAGGACCGCCCGGTCGAGCCGGTCCAGGCCCGACTGGTCGACCTCGTAGAGGTCCAGGGCGCGGTGGGCGATGGGCAGGGTGACCACGCCGTCGGCGCGGACCTGGGCGTAGTCGCGGACCCGGCGCAGCAGCCGGTTGGCGATCCGTGGCGTGCCGCGCGAGCGCGAGGCGATCTCGGCGGCGCCGTCGTCGGTCAGCTCGACCCCCAGCAGCCCCGAGGACCTGCGGACGATCAGGTCGAGCTCGGCGGGCTCGTAGAACTCCATGTGCGCGGTGAAGC
>JBDTXF010000409.1:0-3589 GCA_040006355.1 Nocardioidaceae bacterium
GCACCAGGGGTCCGCTCAGCACACCCGAGAAGCCGATCTCCTCGGCCTCGGCCTGGAGCTCGACGAACTCCTCGGGCTTGACCCACCGCTCGACGGGGTGGTGCCGCGCGGAGGGGCGGAGGTACTGGGTGATGGTGATCAGCTCACAGCCCGCGTCGTGCAGGTCGCGGAGCGCCTGGCTGACCTCCTCGCGGGTCTCGCCCATGCCCAGGATCAAGTTGGACTTGGTGACCAGCCCGAAGTCGCGAGCCTGGGTCAGCACGTCGAGGGAGCGCTCGTAGCGGAAGGCCGGCCGGATCCGCTTGAAGATGCGCGGCACCGTCTCGACGTTGTGGGCGAGCACCTCGGGCCGCGACTCGAAGACCTCGGTCAGCAGGTCCGGCTTGCCGTTGAAGTCCGGGATCAGGTTCTCCACGCCGGTCCCGGGGTTGAGCTCGTGGATCGCCCTGACCGTCTCGGCGTAGAGCCACGCACCGCCGTCGGGGAGGTCGTCGCGGGCGACACCGGTGATGGTCGCGTAGCGCAGCTGCATCTGCTGCACGCTCTCGGCGACCCGACGGGGCTCGTCGCGGTCCAGCGGCTCCGGCTTGCCGGTGTCGATCTGGCAGAAGTCGCAGCGGCGGGTGCACTGGTCACCGCCGATCAGGAAGGTGGCCTCGCGGTCCTCCCAGCACTCGAAGATGTTGGGGCAGCCCGCCTCCTGGCAGACCGTGTGCAGACCCTCGGACTTCACCAGGGACTGCAGCTCGCGGTACTGCGGACCCATCGTGGCTCGGGTCTTGATCCAGGAGGGCTTCTTCTCGATCGGGGTCTGGGCGTTGCGGACCTCGAGACGCAGGAGCTTGCGGCCCTCGGGTGCCGGGGATCCGGGAGCGCCCGAGGAGGGCTGGGTCGGTGCGTGAGTCACGGCGCCACTCTACGCGGAGCCCCTCAGGGGACGTCGCGTCCCCGGAACAGCACGAGAGAGACGACGACCGCCAGCACCAGAAGCACGGCGAGGTACGCCGCGGAGTCCAGCAGGCCGAGCGTGTAGTGCTGGTCGCACGGCCCCCCAGCGGTCCCGCAGGGCAGGTGGCTGTCGAAGACCCGGACCCCGTCGTGGATCCAGGCGGACACGTTGTTCGCCGGGCTCCAGCGGCCCGGCCGGTCCACCGGCGCCAGGGCCAGCAGCACCTCGCCGCCGGCGGTGTAGGCGAACAGGAGCGCCATCGTGGCCACGGTGCTGCGCAGCAGCATCGTCAGGGCGTAGCCGCCGAGCCCGGCCATCGCGGCCAGGGCCAGGCCGCGGGCGGCGAGCCAGCGGACCTGTCCCTGGACCGTGGCGCCGGTCGCGATGCCACGGGACTCCGCGACGAGGTACAGCGACACCCAGAACGCGACCAGGAGCAGAGCTGCCGCGACCAGGCAGGCCAGCGTGACGGCGACCGCCTTGGCCACCCACACCTTCGCGCGGCGGGGCTCGAACAGGAGCCGGTTGCCCGTCGAGCCGGTGGCCCAGTCGGCCCCGGCGAAGGTGGCTCCGAGGAGGATCATCAGCGCGGTCAGCACCACGATGAGGGCGGTGCCCCCCTGGTCACGCTGCTCGTCGAGCGAGAGTGGGGACCGGCTCAGGTAGCTGTCCTCAGTGGGGGTCAGCTGACGGGCGCAGTCGGCCCCCGTGGCGCCCGGGCCGAACAGCTGCGCGGGGTCGGCGCGACAGCCGGCCAGCTGCTTCTCGAACCCGGGGCTGTCGACCTGCTCTTGGACCTGGGCCCGTGCGGACGCCAGCTCGTCGGCGCCGACGGGACGAGTGTCCCAGAGCGTCGTACCGGCGACCAGGGCGGTCAGCAGCGCGGCGGCGACCAGCAGCAGCACCACGGCGCGGCGGTGCAGCAGGCGGGAGAGCTCGACCCGGACCAGGCTCACCCAGCACCGTCCTCGGGCCGGGTCACCTTCAGCGACTCGTCGTGGGTGAGCCGCAGGAACACCGACTCCAGGTCGGCGCTGACCGGGCGCAGCTCCCGGACATAGATCCGCTCGTCGGCGAGGACCCTGGTGATCTGCTCACCGAAGCCGCCGCTGGGCTGGTCGGGTCCGTCGACCGTCAGCCGGTCGTCCTCTCGGCGCACCCGGTAGCCGGCCCCCGTCAGCACCTGGGTCGCGGCGGCCGGGTCGGCGACGCCGACCGAGTAGGTGTGCACGGCGTACTCCGAGACCAGGTCGTCCACGGCGCCGGAGGCCAGCACGCGCCCGCCGCCGATGATCGTCACCGAGTGGCACACCTGCTGGACCTCCGCGAGGATGTGGGAGCTCAGCAGGACGGTGACGCCGCTCTCCCCGAGGGAGCGGATCATGGTCCGGATGTCGCGGATCCCGGCCGGGTCGAGCCCGTTGGTCGGCTCGTCGAGGATCAGCAGCCGGGGCGACCCGAGCAGGGTGGCGGCGATCGCGAGCCGTTGCCTCATGCCGAGCGAGTAGGTCCGGTAGCGATCCCGGTCGCGACCGTCCAGCCCGACCATCGCCAGCGCGGTGTCCACGGTCGTGGTCGGCGCCCCCACGCAGCGCGCGAGCAGCTGCAGGTTGGTGCGACCTGTGAAGCCGGGCGTGAACTTCGGCTGCTCGACGACGGCGCCCACCCGCGACATCACCTGGGGGAGCCGCCGGGGGACCGGCTCGCCGAGCAGGGCCATCTCGCCACGGGTGGCCCGGGCCAGGCCCAGCAGCATCCGGATCGTGGTGGTCTTGCCGGAGCCGTTCGGACCGAGGAAGCCGTGCACCCCGCCGGCCGGGACCGCGAGGTCGAGGTCGTCGACGGCCACCACGCGGCGTCCTCGCCGGGAGCGGAACTCCTTGCGCAGGCCCGTGGTCTCGATCGCGAGGTCACCGGCAGCAGACATCCCACGAGTCTCACGCACCCCACCCGTCACCCGGTGGGACACGCTGTGCCGCGCTTCCCCCTCAGCGGGAGGGGGTCACCAGGGTGATCCGGCGGCCGGGCTCGGGCTTGGCCGGGTAGTCCGGCGTCGGGTCGTAGGGCGTCCAGGACAGCAGGTCGCGCAGGTGCTGCTCCACGACCGGGGCGACCTCCTCGACGGTGACGTCGCGGCCGAGCTCCCGGGACAGGCTGGTCACCCCCGCGTCCGAGATGCCGCAGGGCACGAACCGGTCGTACCACGTGAGGTCCACGTCGCAGTTCACCGCGAAGCCGTGCATGGTCACCCCGCGGCTGACCCGGATGCCGAGCGCCGCGACCTTGCGCTCGGGTCCGCGGTCGTCCGCAGCGATCCAGACGCCGCTGCGGCCGGGCACCCGCGCCGTGGTCACGCCGAGCTCGGTGCAGGCGTGGATCAGCGCCTCCTCGAGGCGACGGACGTAGTCGACGACCAGCACGTGGTCGGGCAGCCGGACGATCGGGTAGCCGACGAGCTGACCCGGGCCGTGGAAGGTGATCTTGCCGCCGCGGTCCACGTCGACCACCGGGACGTCGTCGCCGAGCGGCCGCTCATGCGGCTCGGTGCGCTTGCCGGCGGTGAACACCGGCGGGTGCTCGAGCATCAGCACGGTGTCCTCACCGCCGTCGACCACGGAGGCGTGCACCGCACGCTGGAGG
>JBDTXF010000410.1:0-3569 GCA_040006355.1 Nocardioidaceae bacterium
CGCCGGGGTAGGTGCCGAAGTAGGAGTCGAAGGAGCGGTTCTCCTGCATCACCACCACGACGTGCTTGATCTTGTGGATCCCGCGGACGTGGTTCACCACCCGCGTCCAGTGCCGCGCGGCGGGCGGCGCCAGCGGCCCCGGAGGCCCCGGCTGCGGGACCGCCCGGACGGTCGGCACGGCACGACGTACCGCTGGGGGGGACTGGCCGGCCGCCAGCACGAGGACGGCGAGCACCAGCAGCAGGACCCCGCCGCGCAGGGCTGTCCGGAGGCTCACCGGCCCATCGTCGGGCACCCTGCTGAGAGCCGGGTGAGACGACACGAAGTTTCGGCCACGACGTGACCACCGTCGCAACGTGACATGGGTCGCGTGAGCGCGTGGACCGGGGGCACCTGGCCGTAGCCTGGGGTCCGTGGCAGACGCGCCGATCGGCATCTTCGACTCAGGCTTCGGTGGACTCACCGTGGCCCGCGCCGTGCTGGACCAGCTGCCCCACGAGCCGCTGATCTACCTCGGCGACACCGCGCGCCAGCCCTACGGCCCCAAGCCGATCGGCGAGGTCAGGGAGTATGCCCTCGAGTGCCTCGACCATCTCGTCGACCAGGGCGTCAAGGCGCTGGTCATCGCCTGCAACTCGGCGAGCGCCGCGGTGCTGCGCGACGCCCGCCAGCGCTATCCGGTCCCGGTCGTGGAGGTGATCAACCCCGCGACCCGCCGGGCGGTGGCGGCCTCGCGCACCGGACGCATCGGGGTGATCTGCACCCGGGCGACGGCGGACTCGATGGCCTACGACGACGCGTTCACCGCCGCGCCCCACGTCGTCCTCCACACCCAGGCCTGCCCGCGGTTCGTCGAGTTCGTCGAGGCCGGCGTCACCGGCGGACCCGAGCTGCTCGCCGTCGCCCACGAGTATCTCGACCCGCTGACGTCGGTGGGCATCGACACCCTGGTCCTGGGCTGCACCCACTACCCGCTGCTGACCGGGGTGCTGTCCTACGTGCTCGGCGACCAGGTCACCCTGGTGTCCAGCGCCGAGGAGACCGCCAAGGACGTCTACCGACTGCTGGTGCAGCACGGCCTCGAGCGCGACGGCTCCCTGCCCGCGCCCGTGCACCGCTTCCTCACCACCGGGCAGCCCGAGGAGTTCGCGACGATCGGGCGGCGGTTCCTCGGCCCCGAGCTCGAGTCCGTGCACCAGCTCGCTCACGCCACGTCGTGGGTGACCGTGTGAAGGTCACCGTGATCGGCTGCTCCGGCTCCTTCGCCGGGCCCGACTCCGCAGCCAGCTGCTACCTCCTCGAGGGTGAGCACGAGGGACGCACCTGGCGGGTGCTGCTCGACCTCGGCAGCGGCGCCCTGGGCTCCCTGCAGCGGTTCGTCGACCCGCTCAGCATCGACGCCGTCCTGTTCAGCCACCTGCACCCCGACCACTACTTCGACATCAGCGGTCTCTACGTGATGTGGAAGTACCATCCCGACGGTCCCAGGGCGCCGATCCCGGTCTGGGGACCCCACGGGATCGCGAAGCAGTCGGCGCGCGCCTACGGCCTGCGCCGGGAGCCGGGGATGTCGGCCGAGTTCGACTTCCACGAGTACGCCGAGGAGTCGATCCGGCTCGGCCCCTTCACCGTCGACGTCCGGCGGATGGTGCACCCGATCACCTCCTACGGGCTCCGGGTGGAGTCGGGGGGCCGGGTGCTGGTCTACTCCGGCGACACCGGGCCCTGTCAGCAGCTCGTGGACCTGGCCACCGGCGCCGACCTGCTGCTGTCCGAGGCGGCCTTCGTCGAGGGCGCGACCAACCCCGTCGACCTGCACCTCACCGGCAAGCAGGCCGGCGCCGCCGCCGCCGAGGCCGGCGTGGGCCGGCTGGTGCTGACCCACATCCCGCCGTGGCACGACCCGCAGGTCCCCCTCGCCGAGGCGCGGGAGGTCTTTGCCGGCCCGCTCGAGGTCGCGGTCACCGGGTCGACGTACACGCTCTGAGCGGCCTGTGGACGACGGGCGACGCGGATCGAGGATCTGGGCCAGGCTGGGTGGGTGAGCCGTTCCCGTGTCGTCGCGCTGGTCGTGTCGTCCTCCATCGGGCTGGCGCTGGCGGTCGCGCTGCTCCGCCTTCCCGGCAGCAGTCCCCCGGCTTCGCCGGGGCCGCCGGGCGACCTGCACCGCGTCGACGCCGTGGCCCTGCGGGTCCTGCACCGGTGGGACGCGCGCCGGGCGACAGCCTGGTCGAGCGGCTCGCCGCGACGGCTGGGGGAGCTCTACGTCCCCGGCTCCGGGGCGGGCGCTGACGACGTACGTCTGCTGGAGCGCTACCGGGCCCGCGGGTTCCGGGTGGTCGCGATGGCGACGCAGGTCCTCGCGCTGTCCGTGGTGGCGGGGGGCGACGACCGGTGGACGCTGCGGGTGACCGACCGGCTGGAGCGGGCGGTCGCCGTCCGCGCCGGTGAGCGGACCAGGCTGCCCCGCGACGCCGCCAGCACGCGGGTGCTCACCTTGATGCGCGGCGGCGACGGCAGGTGGCGGATAGCCGGGGTCGCCGAGGTCGACCCAGCCGCATAGTCAGCTCAGGTCAGGGCGGCTGCCAGCCGCTCGTTGAGGGTCGGGTGCTCGAAGACGAAGCCCTCGGCCAGCAGCCGCTCGGGCTCCACGCGGGCCGAGCCCAGCAGCTCCGAGGACACCGTGCCGGCGAGCGTGTTGAGGACGAACGCGGGCACCGGCACGACCGAGGGGCGGTGCAGCATCCGGCCGAGCAGGTGGGTGAACTCCGCGTTGGTGGTCGGGTTCGGGCCGGTGAGGTTGTAGGCCCCGCGGGACTCCTGGTGGGTCACCAGGTGCGTCGCGCCCCGGACCCAGTCGGACACCGACATGGTCGAGAAGTACTGCCTGCCCGAGCCGATCGGCCCGCCGAGGCCGGCCTTGAACACCAGCAGCAGCGGCTTGAGGGCGCCTCCGCGCCGGTCCAGGATCACCCCGGTGCGCATCCACGCGACCCGGACTCCTGCGGCCTCGGCAGGGGCGGTCGCCGCCTCCCACTGACGCACGACGCCGCCCATGAACGTGTCCGCGTCGATGGCGGAGTCCTCGGTGAGCACCTGGTCACCGTGGTCGCCGTACCCCGCGATGCCGCTCTGGGCGATCAGTGCCGGCTTGCGGTCCGAGCCGGCGACCGCCTCGGCCAGGGTCCGCGTGGTGGCGACCCGGCTGTCGGTGAAGGTGCGCCGGTAGGCGGCTGTCCACGGCCAGTGCGCGAGGGGTGCGCCGGCGAGGTTGGCGACCACGTCGGCGGCCTCGATGACCGCGCGGTCGACCTGGCCGGTGTAGGGGTCCCAGTGCGACTCGGTGGCGGCCAGCGCCTCGCCGCGGACCAGCCGGACCACCTGGTGCCCCTCGTGAGCGAGATGGTCGCGCCAGGCGGTGCCGAGGAAGCCGGATGCACCGGCGAGAACGAGCTTCATGCCCCCGAACCTACGGCACCCCCCAACCCGATACCCCAAGCCGATAGTCCGTGACCGAACGCAGGTTCTGGCACGCCAGAACCTGCGTTCGGTCACGGACTATCGGCTTG
>JBDTXF010000411.1:0-3565 GCA_040006355.1 Nocardioidaceae bacterium
GGTTCGCCAAGAACGTCAAGGTGCTGACCTTCAAGGACGTCAACGTCGAGGAGCTCAGCCCCGCGGAGATCGAGCTCCCGAAGACCTGAGGCTCACACCTGCCAGGTCACCACGTCGGCCACCGGCCGGCGCGGTGTGGGCGGTGGGTGGCGATGGCGCGGGTCGGCGTGCCCCAGCCTGACCAGCTGCTGGACGGTGCCTCGCTCCCGGTCCCCGAGGAGGGCGCCGGCCAGCCTCCTGCCCGACTCGTGCTCGACGAGCTGGCCGAGGACCCCGACGTCGGCCCCCGCGGCGGTGGCGGCGAGCATCAGACGCTGCAGGGCGATGCCGGCCCGGAGCCAGTCCAGGTAGCCGTCCCCTGCGGTGCGTACGGCGACCAGCTCCGGCCGGTCCTCGAAGCGCTCCGAGGGGGGAGCGGGCCTCGCCCCGGACACCCCGACGGCGAAGTCCCGACCGGCGAACCGGCCCGAGGAGTCCCTCGGCCCGAGGGAGCCTGCCGGGACTCCTCGTCCGTCGTCCCGGTCGACCCACTGCTCGACCTCGGCGAGGTAGGCCACGTCGTCGCGCCAACCGTGCTCGGCGTCGCTGGTCAGCTCGAGCAGGCCACGGGCCTGGGCGTCGTCGAGGACGAGGATCTCGACGGCGGGACTGCCGGGCGCACTGGCCGCGGTGGCGACGAGGGCGTGCACGAGCGCCTCGCCGACGGGCTCCACCGAGGGCCAGCGGGAGGTGCGTCGCGTCGGGACGGCGTCGTGCAGGGCGGTCTCCTCGGCGTCCGGGGGGCTCGGCTCGTCGCCGACGCTCAGCACGGCGACCGGTCGGGCCGCCAGGTCCATGAGTCCTCGTGCGCCGGTGACCTTCGCACCGGTGCGCACGCCCGCCGACAGCTCGACCGTGACCGGACGCTCGGCACGGCACCGCACGCCGAGCTCCAGGTTGGCCAGGGCAGCCCCCAGGGACTGCAGGACCCAGCGACCGTCCGGGTCGATGATGTGCGGGCGGTCGGTCAGGTCCAGCCACACCTCGACGCGGCCCGGCGACAGGACGAAGCGCCAGGGCTGGCTGTTGTGGATCGACGCGGCCAGGGTCGCGTCCTCCACCGCCGCGAGCAGATGCCGCTGACCTGGCAGGTGGTGGGTCGCGTGGGGCAGGTGGATGGATGGGCTCACGGTGACCCCTTCGGCTCGACCGGCACCGTGC
Organism: Nocardioidaceae bacterium; assembly: GCA_040006355.1. Lineage (GTDB taxonomy): Bacteria > Actinomycetota > Actinomycetes > Propionibacteriales > Nocardioidaceae > Nocardioides_B. Next base: position 1,201 of record JBDTXF010000411.1, read on the forward strand.
GCGGGGCACAGCACTCCGCTGTCGAGTGTCCCGGACCGGCCGCGGTCCCGGAAGAGGCGACGGCCCCTGGCGAGGACCGGCACGTCGTGCTAGGCGACGTCGTCCACAGCCACGCGCCGGGGCCCGGCGTCCACAGGTCGGCCGCCGGTCCCGACGGCCCTGCCCGGTCCGGGGGAGCCTTCGGTCAGGAGGTGCTCGATGCATCAGCAGAAGACATCCGCCGACGGCAGCCTGGAGGCCGACCGACGTCGCGAGCTGGGCCGCTTCGGCGAGGCCTACGCCGCCCGTCACCTCGTGGATCAGGGCATGGTCCTGCTCGACCGCAACTGGCGCTGCGACGCGGGCGAGCTCGACCTGGTGCTGCGGGACGGCCGGGTGCTGGTCGTCTGCGAGGTGAAGACCCGCTCCTCGACCGCCTTCGGCTCACCCCTGGAGGGGGTCACCGAGCGGAAGGCAGCCCGGCTGCGCCGGCTCGCGGCCCGCTGGCTGGCCGAGCACCGGCTGCGACCTGACGACGTCCGCATCGACCTGGTCGGGGTCCTGGCCGCGCCCGGGCGGACCCCGGAGGTCGAGCACGTCAGCGGGGTCGGCTGAGGTGGGGTTCGCCACCGCTCGGACCGTCTCGCTGTCCGGCGCCACCGGTCACCTGATCGACGTGCAGGTCGACCTCGCCCACGGCGTGGTCGCCACCTCCCTGGTGGGACGTCCGGACGCTTCGATCAACGAGGCGCGCGACCGATGCCGGGCGGCGGTCACCAACTGCCACCTGACCTGGCCTAGCACCCGGCGGGTCACGATCCTGCTGTCACCTGCCGACCTGCCCAAGAGCGGCTCGCACTTCGACCTGGCGATCGCGGTGGGCGTGCTGGCCGCCGCGGGCGACGTCCCGAAGCCTGCGCTGGAGGGCGTGGTCTTCGCCGGTGAGCTCACCCTGGACGGCCGGCTGCGCACCGTGCCCGGGGTGCTGCCGATGGCGATGGCGGCGCGGGACCGGGGGATGACGTGCATGGTGGTCCCCGAGCCCCAGGTCGACGAGGCCAGGCTGGTGCCCGGCATGGCGGTGATCGGGGTGCGCTCGCTGCCACAGGTGGTCGCCCACCTCCGGGGGCTGGAGATCCCCGACGCTCCCGAGGTGGAGCCGACGGCGAGCGCTGCGCTGCTGTCGTGGCGCGGGGACCAGCGCGTCGCCGAGCTCGACATGGTCGACGTGCTCGGGATGGCGGACGCCCGCTTCGCCATCGAGGTGGCCGCGGCCGGCGGGCACCACCTGATGCTGAGCGGCCCCAAGGGCGCCGGCAAGACCACCCTGGCCGAGCGGATCCCCGGGCTGCTGCCCGATCTCGGTGCCGAGGAGTCCCTCGAGCTGAGCGCGATCTACTCGCTGGCCGGGGGACTGCCGACCGGCCACACGATGATCACCCGGCCGCCGTTCCGAGCCCCGCACCACTCGGCGTCCAGAGCCAGCCTGCTCGGCGGCGGGACCGGCCGGGTCCGTCCCGGTGAGGTGAGCCGCGCACATCTGGGAGCCCTGTTCCTCGACGAGTTCCCGCTGTTCAACGCCGACATCGTGGAAGCGCTGCGCCAACCGCTGGAGTGCGGCGAGATCACCATTGCGCGCGGCGAGGAGTCGGCGACCTTCCCCGCCCGAGCGATGGTCGTCGTCGCCTCCAACCCGTGCCCCTGCGGCGACTACCATCCGACGAACCGCGACAACCGCTGCACCTGCACCGAGGTGCGCAGGCGCGAATACCGCCGCAAGCTGGGTGGTCCCGTCATGGACCGCATCGACATCACCCGGCACGTCGAGCCGGTGCCGGCCCACGAGGCGCGTGACCCGCTGGCGCGTCCCGAGCCGACCGCCCCGATCCGGGCACGGGTCACTGCCGCCCGGGAGCGCCAGCGGCTCCGCCTGGCCGGGACCGCCTGGCGGCTCAATGCCGACGTCCCCGGACCGGCGCTGCTGGACCGCTGGCCGCTGGCCGCCGCCGCCACCCGGCTGCTGGAGGACCGGGTCTACGCCGGAGGGTTGACCCGGCGTGGCGCGACCCGGGTGCACCGGGTGGCCTGGTCGATCGCCGATCTGCGCGGGGCCGACCGACCCGGCGTCGACGAGCTCGACGTCGCGCTACGGCTGCGCACCGGGGAGCCGCTGCTGGTCGCGTCTTTGGACCTGGCGGTCGCGCCGTGACGTCGGCCGGCCCCGGCCCGGCGCGGGGCGTGGCAGACGAGGACCGTCTCGCCCGGGTCGCGCTCGCTCGTCTCGGGGAGCCCGGGGACCCACGCCTGGCCGGCCTGGTGGCCGACCTCGGCGCCGCGCAGGTCTATGCCTACCTCCGGGAGGAGCGCGACGTCACCGGGGTGGCCA
>JBDTXF010000412.1:0-3556 GCA_040006355.1 Nocardioidaceae bacterium
CGTCGCGCTGGCCCTGCAGCAGACCGTCGGGCACGACATCCGGCGCGGCAAGACCCGCCAGGTGAAGGGCGAGAAGGGTCGCTACAACGTCATCTACGGCTACGTCGACGAGAGCGTCGGCGTCGCGGCGTCCCGGCTCGCCGTACGCCTGGTCAACCATCTGGTGGAGGCCGACCCGGAGCTCGACTGGGACGCCGAGCTCGAGGCCTTCATCCTGCGCGCCGAGCGGACCGCCTTCGGTCCCTCGACCCAGGCGATCCTCGACGAGGCGGTCTCGCGCGACATCCCCTGGATCCGGCTCAACCAGCACTCGCTGGTCCAGCTCGGCCAGGGCGTCCACCAGAAGCGGATCCGCGCCACGATGACGTCGGCGACCAGCGCGATCGCCGTGGACGTGGCCTCCGACAAGGATCTGACCACCCGGCTGCTGGGAGCCGCGGGACTCCCGGTCCCCCAGCAGGAGTCGGTGCGCACCGCCGACCAGGCGGTCGCCGTGGCCGAGCGGATCGGCTACCCGGTGGTGGTCAAGCCGCTCGACGGGAACCACGGCCGGGGCGTCTGCCTGGACCTCCAGGACGCCGACGACGTCCGTGCGGCGTTCCTGGTGGCCAAGGAGCAGTCGCGGGGCCCCTGGGTGATCGTGGAGTCGCAGATCACCGGGCGCGACTACCGGTGCCTGATCATCGACGGGCGGCTGGCCGCGGTCGCCGAGCGGGTGCCGGCGCACGTGATCGGCGACGGGCAGACCTCGATCGAGGACCTCGTCGAGCTCACGAACGCCGACCCGCGTCGCGGGGTGGGGCACGAGAAGGTGCTCACCCGGATCAAGGTCGACGACGCGGCGATCGCGCTGCTCGCCGACCAGGGCTATCGGCTCGCCGACGTCCCGCCCGCCGGGGAGACCGTCAAGCTGACGCTGACCGGCAACATGTCCACCGGTGGGATCTCGATCGACCGCACCTTCGAGGCGCACCCGGAGAACGTCGAGATCGCCGAGGAGGCGGCCCGGATGGTCGGGCTCGACATCGCCGGGATCGACTTCATCTGCCCCGACATCACCGAGCCGGTGCGTGAGACCGGCGGCGCGATCTGCGAGGTCAACGCGGCTCCCGGGTTCCGGATGCACACCCATCCGACGATCGGCGACCCGCAGTTCATCTCCAAGCCCGTCGTGGACATGCTGTTCCCGCCGGGATCCGCGAGCCGGATCCCGATCGTCGCGGTGACCGGCACCAACGGCAAGACCACGACCTCGCGGATGATCTCCCACATCTTCAAGGGCATGGGCCGCAAGGTCGGGATGACCTCCACCGACGGGGTCGTGATCGACGAGCGCCTGGTGATCCGCGCGGACGCCTCGGGTCCCAAGTCGGCCCGCATGGTGCTGCAGAACCCGCGCGTCGACTTCGCGGTCTTCGAGGTGGCCCGTGGGGGCATCCTGCGCGAGGGCCTCGGCTACGAGCGCAACGACGTGGCGGTCGTCCTGAACGTGGCACCGGACCACCTGGGGCTGCGCGGCATCGACACGGTCGAGCAGCTCGCGGACGTCAAGGCCGTCATCGTCGAGGCGGTCCCGCGCACCGGCAGCGCGGTCCTGAACGCCGACGACCCGCTGGTGCGCGACATGCGCCGACGGTGCTCGGGTGAGGTGGTCTGGTTCTCGATGGCCGAGCCCGGCTCGGAGCAGCGCGACATGATCGACCAGCACTGCCGTCGCGGCGGGAAGGCGCTGGTGCTCGAGCCGAGCGACCGTGGCGAGATGATCGTGGTGCGGCACGGGCGCCGCGACATGCAGCTGGCGTGGACCCACCTGCTGCCGGCGACCTTCAGCGGCCGCGCCCGGATGAACGTGCAGAACTCCCTGGCCGCAGCCGCCGCCGCCGTCGCCGCGGGGGCGCCGCTGCACGACATCCGGCAGGGTCTGCGCACGTTCACCACCAGCTACTACCTCTCCCCCGGACGGCTCAACGAGCTCGAGGTGAACGGCGTCCAGGTGATCGTGGACTACTGCCACAACGCCCCCGGCATGAGGATGCTCGGTGACTTCGTGGACCGGGTCGGCGAGAGCCTGAGCACCACCAGCGAGCTCGGCAGGCCCTCACGCATCGGGGTGATCGCGACCGCCGGCGACCGCCGCGACGACGACATGCGCGAGCTCGGCAGGGTCGCCGCCCACCACTTCGACGTCGTCGTCGTCCGCGAGGACCAGTCGCTGCGGCGGCGCAAGCGGGGCGAGACGGCCGCCCTGGTCGCCGAGGGCGTGCGGGAGACGATGACCACGGGAGGCCGGTGCAAGCAGCTCGAGGTCGTCCTCGACGAGATCGACGCGGTCCGGCACGCCATGTCCCGGGCCAACGCGGGCGACCTGGTGGTGGTCTGCGTCGACCAGCACCCGGCGGTGATGGCAGAGCTCGAGACCTGGTCCAACCAGGCCCAGGCGGGCTCGGGGTCCTCGGGCGGCCCCCGCGGCCCGGGGGGCCTGGTCGGCGACCCCGACTTCAGCTCGGCCCCGCAGGACGCCTGATGGTGGCCGATCCCGGTGGGTTCGGCGGACAGTGGCCGATGGCGGCGGGCTAGCCGGCGGCTGAGCCATCGGGATCGGCCACCATCTGGCCACGCCGGCTCGTCATCGGTGGGCGGCCCGGACCTTGTCGCGCAGCGTCTCCGGGGTGTCGGGGACGAACCCCGAGGCAGCCAGCCAGTCGTAGACTCCCTGGCGGTCCTCGTGGCACATCAGCCCGACCACGTCGCCCGGGCCGGCCTGAGCCACCAGCGCCTGGAGACCCGCGACCTCCGTCGGGTAGGACCTCACGTCCTCGACACCGACCCGCGCCGCGCCGGCCCGGAAGAGCTCCTCGAGCTCCTCGATGGTGCGGCCGCGGAGGTACTTCGCCTTGTGCGCGATGACCACCACGTCGGCGTCCCGGGCGCCGGTCTCCCCCAGGCTGTCGACGATCTCGTCCTGGCGGTCCCCGACGGCACCGAGCGCCAGCAGCAGGCGTGCACCGCTACGGCGTACGCCGTTCATGATCTCGAGCAGCGCCTCGAGACCCGCCTCGTTGTGAGCCAGGTCGACGACCACGCTCACGTCGCCGCGGGTGAAGAAGTTCATCCGGCCCGGGTTGTGCTCGCTGTCCGGACGGAAGGTGCGCAGACCCTCGACGACGGCCTCGCGGGGCAGCCCCGCCCCGAGTGCCGCCGACGCCGCGGCCAGTGCGTTCTCGACGTTGAAGCGGGACAGTCCCGCGAGGGTCATCGGGATGTCCACCACCTCGACCAGCGGGTCGGCGTCGCTGCTCGCGGTGAGCACCGAGAGCCAGCCGTCGATCACGGTGGTGGCCCGGCCGCCGGCCGAGAGCGTCTCGCGGATCGCCGGGGAGTCCGGGTCCCGGGAGAACACCCAGGGGCGGGCCCGGACCACGGCACGGGTCGCGTAGACCCGGGGGTCGTCGCCGTTGAGCACGGCCCAGCCGTCCGGCCGGGTGATCCTCGAGACGATGCCCTTGACCTCCGCGAGCTGGTCGACGGTGTCGATGCCCTGGAGGCCGAGGTGGTC
>JBDTXF010000413.1:0-3555 GCA_040006355.1 Nocardioidaceae bacterium
CCGGCACGGTGCGCGCCCCGACGTAGAACATCGACTGGTGCAGGCCGCCGACGAGCTGGTGCGCGACCGCGGACAGCTGCCCCCGGTAGGCGACCTGGCCCTCGATCCCCTCCGGGACGATCTTGTCGTCGCTGGCGACATCGGCCTGGAAGTAGCGGTCCTTGGAGAAGGACCTCTTGCCCCGCGAGGCCATCGCGCCGATCGAGCCCATCCCGCGATAGGTCTTGAACTGCTTGCCGTTGACGAAGATCAGGTCGCCCGGGCTCTCCTCGCAGCCGGCCAGGAGCGAGCCCACCATCACGGTGTCCGCACCGGCGACCAGCGCCTTGGCGATGTCACCGGAGTACTGCAGGCCACCGTCGCCGATCACCGGCACTCCGGCCGGACGGCAGGCGAGCGAGGCCTCGTAGATCGCGGTCACCTGGGGTACGCCGACCCCGGCCACCACCCGCGTCGTGCAGATGGAGCCGGGGCCGACGCCGACCTTGACGGCGTCCACGCCCGCGTCCACCAGCGCCTGTGCACCGGCACGGGTGGCGACGTTGCCGCCGATCACCTGGACGTGCCGGGTCGCCGGGTCGCTCTTGAGCCGCCGGATCATGTCGAGCATCAGCCGGGCGTGGCCGTTGGCGACGTCCGGGACGAGGACGTCGACGCCGGCCTCCACCAGGGTGGTGGCCCGGTCCCAGGCGTCGCCGAAGTAGCCGATGGCCGCAGCCACGAGCAGCCGGCCGTCGGCGTCGTTGGAGGCGTGGGGGAACTGCTCGGACTTCACGAAGTCCTTCACCGTGATCAGCCCGACCAGCCTGCCGTCGTCGTCGACGATGGGCAGCCGCTCGCGCTTGTGCTGGCGCAGCAGGCGGGTGGCCTCCTCCCGCTCGATGCCCTCGTGGCCGGTGATCAGCGGCATCGGGGTCATCACGTCGCCCACCAGCCGGTCTCCCCACTCCGCGACCGGCACGAACCGCAGGTCACGGTTGGTGATGATGCCGAGCAGCCGCATGTCCTCGTCCACGACGGGAAGACCCGAGACGCGGTACTGGCCGCAGATCTCGTCGAGCTCCTCGAGCGTGGCCTTGGGGTGGATGGTGACCGGGTTGGAGATCATCCCGGTCTGGGTCCGCTTGACCAGGTCGACCTGGTAGGCCTGGTCCTCGATCGAGAGGTTGCGGTGCAGCACGCCGATGCCGCCCTGGCGCGCCATCGCGATCGCCATCCGGGACTCGGTCACGGTGTCCATGGCACTGGACACAAGCGGGATGCGCAGCTCGATCCCGCGGGTCAGCCGCGTGGTGGTGTCCACCTCGCTGGGGATCACGTCGGTCTCGCCCGGCAGCAGGAGCACGTCGTCGTAGGTCAGCCCGATCGCGGCGAACTTGTCCGGGACGCCGGCAGGGTTCAGATCCATGGAGTCCTTCTCAGGGCAGGTGGCGGCGAGCCTCCAGTCTAGGCATCGCAGAGCCCGCGAACGGCAGTCGATCGCCGTGTCCGTGGTCACCACCCCGGCAGGGGCCCCGGGGGGCAGATCCCGGACCCCCGGCGAGCGGGCCGCCGCCCCCGAAGGGTCAGGCGGGCGCGGTGCGGTCCGCAGCAGGTGCCGGCCGCGACGTCGGGGCCGCCGCCACCATGGTGAGCGGCTTGAGGCCGTCCACCCCGACGGTGATGACGACCGTGTCACCGTCGAGCTTGATGCGGGCCCGCAGCCCGGAGGCGAAGGCCAGCGACATCAGCGCCGGATGGTGGGTGCGGCTGCGCAGCACCACCTCGCTCGCCCCGTGCCCGCGCGCCAGCCGCGCGGCCGCCGAGAGCAGCCGGGTGCCGAGCCCGCGCCGCTGCCAGCCGTCCTCGACCAGCAGCCCCACCTCGGCGACCCCGGCCTCGCAGCCGGAGATCGAGGCGAGCCCGACCACATCGTCCCCCAGGGTGGCGACCAGGGCCCCGCCGCCGGCCATCAGCAGCCGTCTGGCGAAGCGGTCGTCGATCCGCGTCAGCGGCGCGGCGTAGCGGCGGTAGATCGAGTCCGTGGAGCACCGCTGGTGCATCCGCATCAGCGCCACCGTGTCGTCGAAGCCGGCCAGCCGGACGGCGGGCTCCGCTGAGCCGGCCGGGGTCGGTCCCGACGCGGGGTGATAGGCCACCGGCCCGAGGTCCGAGGCCACCCGGTCCGGGGCGACCGCCTCCGGGGCGACCAGCCCGCCAGCGACCTCGGCGAAGGCCACCGCGCGGGCGTGCTCGGTGGGGGTGAACGGCGCTGCCCGGCGCAGCACCACCTGACGCGGCCCGACGTCCACCACGAGCGTGTGGTGCACGTCGCTCACGTCCCCCACGGACGCGGCCGGCTGGGCGTCGAGCAGCCGGGCGAGCATCTCGACCAGGGTGGTCGGGTCGTGGGCGACGCGGCGCAGCGCGTGGAGGTACTGGATCGGGCCGTCCACGAGTGCGTGCTCGGTGCACGCAGCGACCACCACGTGCGCTCCGCCCGCCCCCTCGATCAGGTCCGCGACCTCACCGGGGCCCCACGCCTCGGGGGCGCGCAGCACGAGCTCGTCGGTGACCCCACCCACGCCGGGGAAGATCTGCAGGCCGAGGATGTTCACCGACCGCTCGCCGCAGTGCCGGGCCAGGGCTGCCAGGGCCCCGGGACGGTCGGACATCGTCGTACGCACTCTCCACAGCACGGCAGCCTCCTCGGACGGGTCGGGAACGACACGTACAGATTCGTTCACCGACGTTCCGGTGGTGCTGCGCCGGTGTTGCGGGGGTGATAACAATCAGGCGACCGCTGCCGCGTCCATCCACATCACCTCCCAGCCGTGGCCGTCGAGGTCGTAGAAGCTGCGTCCGTAGATGTAGGCCTCGTCGGACGGCTCACCGGCCATCGCCCCGCCGAGCGCGAGCGCCCGGTCGACCACGATGTCCACCTCGTCGCGGCTCTGCGCGGACACCGCCAGCAGCACCTCGGTGGTGCTGGAGTCGGCGACGTCCTTGAAGGTGAGGCTCGCGAAGAACGGCCGGACCAGGAGCATCACGCAGGCCTGCTCGCTGACCACCATGCACGTCGCGTTCTCGTCGGTGAACTGCTCGTCGAAGGCGAACCCGAGGCTGGTGAAGAACGCCACCGAGGCCCCCAGGTCCTGCACGGGCAGGTTCACGAAGATCATCCGGGACATCTTGGCTCCTGGGCAGGGGTGCGGCTGTCGGTGGGTAGACCGCCGGCCCTCGGCGAACTCATCGACAGCCACGAACGCCGCCCGGAGGACCGGACGGCGTTCGGGTGCTGCGGGACGGGCGAGGTCAGTGACCGTGACCGTGGCCACCGGCGGCGGGCGCCGGGTCCTCGTCCTCGGGCTTCTCCACCACCAGGGTCTCGGTGGTGAGCAGCATGCCGGCGATCGACGCGGCGTTGACCAGCGCGGAGCGGGTCACCTTCACCGGGTCCAGGACGCCCTGGGCGACCAGGTCGCCGTACTCCCCGGTGGCGGCGTTGTAGCCCTCACCTGCCTTGCCCTCGCGGACCTTGGCGACGACGACGTAGCCGTTGACGCCACCGTTCTC
>JBDTXF010000414.1:0-3554 GCA_040006355.1 Nocardioidaceae bacterium
TCTTGGCGAAGATCTTGACGCCGTGCCACTCGTCGGTGGCCGGCAGGTGCCTCTCCACCCACCGGATCAGCCGGTTCTCCTCGTACTCGTCGTCGTCGTTCTGGCCCTCCTTGGCGAGGTTGACCGCCGTCCAGACCAGGAACGCCCCGAAGATGTAGAAGATCCAGCTGAACTCGTTGATCGCCGCGGCACCGACGGCGATGAACCCGGCGCGCATCACCAGCGCCAGCACGATGCCGACGAGCAGCGCCTCCTGCTGGTACTTCCTGGGCACGCTGAACTTGGCCATGATGATGATGAAGATGAACAGGTTGTCCACCGACAGCGAGTACTCGGTCAGCCAGCCCGCGAAGAACTCGGTGCCGTACTGGTGTCCGGCGAAGATCCAGACCCCGATGCCGAAGACGATCGCGAGCCCGACGTAGCCGGCGAGGGCGAGCGACACCTCCCTGGTGGTCGGCTCGTGCGGCCGCCTGCCGATCACCACCACGTCGAACAGCAGGACCGACACCGTCACGATGATGGTGGTCCACCAGACCCATGTGGATACGTCCATGACCGACCCTCTCCGGAGAACACTGACGGCACCGTCGTACGACGTGCCGGATGGCAGGTTTCCGGAGGTCTCTTCCGCCCGCTGCTCACGGACCTACGGCACCGGGGACCGGCTCCGAGAAGCCGATGACCGTGATGACGGCACCGCAGCGACAGGAATACTCCCCTCCACTGGGACCAGTCTGGCAGACCGGCGGGCGGCCCGCGAATCCTGCGCCGGCGCATGTCTCGTCCGCCCTTGCACTGCTCAACCATCGTGACGGATGGTTCTATCCTGGCGCCGATGCCCAGGACCCGTCTGCTTCGCTCGTGGCTCCTGGTCCTCGTGGTCACGGTCGCCGCCAGCCTGCTCTTCGCGGCCGTCGACCTGCCGTCCCCGGTGCTCTTCGGATCCCTGGTCGCCGGGATCCTGCACGCCCTCGTCGCCCGCGAGGAGCTGGACATGCCGCCGGCCGCGTTCCGCGTCGGCCAGGGGCTGGTGGGCGCGGTGATCGGCGCGCTGGTGCAGGTCTCGACGCTGGCGCGTCTCGCCTCGGACTGGCCGTCGGTCGCGCTGGTCACCCTCGGCACGCTGGCGATCAGTGTCGCGGCCGGCCGGCTGCTGGCCCTGCACCGCGACGTCTCTGCCGCCACGGGTGCCTTCGCCCTGGTCGCCGGAGGTGCCTCGGGGATCGTGGCCCTGGCCCGTGACCTGGGCGCCGACGACCGCGTGGTGACCATCGTGCAGTACCTCCGGGTGCTGCTGGTCCTGCTGGCCATGCCGGTGGTCACCACCGTGTTCTTCCACCCGGGCCGCGGGGCCGGCTCACTGTCGACGGGCGCCACCCGATGGGGACCCGACCTGCTCTTCGTGGTCCTGGCGGTCGGTCTCGGACTGCTCGTCCAGCAGGTGGTGACCGCACCGGCCACCGCCCTGCTGGGGCCGATGCTGGTGGCGGTGGCGATCTCCGCCAGCGGCGTGCTGGGCCAGGTGTCGGTTCCCCCGGCGCTGGAGGACCTGGGCTACGCCCTGATCGGCGTGCGGGTCGGACTGCGGTTCACCCGTGCCAGCCTGCGCAGCATCGCCCGGCTCCTGCCACTCGCGACGCTGCTCATCATCGTGGTGATCGCGGCGTGCGCAGGTCTCGGACTGCTCCTCGCGGAGGTCACCGGGGTGGACCGGCTGACGGCGTACCTCGCGACCACGCCCGGCGGACTGTTCGCCGTGCTCGCGACCGCGGCCGACAGCGGCTCGGACGTCACCTACGTGCTGGCGGTGCAGGTGATCCGGGTCTTCGCGATGCTGCTGCTGGCGCCGCTGCTGGGCCGGCTGCTCCGCCGCTGAGGGGCTCAGTCCAGGCAGAGCTCGTTGCCCTCGGGGTCCTGCATGACGATGTGCCCCGAGCCCATGCCGCCGGGCTCGACACGCCCGCTCCGGAGGGCACCGAGCGCGACCAGCCGCTCGGCCTCCGCCTCCAGGGCGGCCATCCGCTCGTCCCCCTCGAGCCCCGGCGCCGCGCGCACGTCGAGGTGCACGCGGTTCTTGGCGGTCTTGCCCTCCGGCACCCGCTGGAAGAAGATCCGAGCACCCTGGCCCGTGGGGTCCAACAGCGCCGATCGGGAGTTGCGCTGGTCCTCCGGCACCCCCCAGGCCGCCAGAGCAGTGTCCCAGCTCTCGAAGCCGTCGGGGGGCGGCTGCACGACGTAGCCGAGCACCTCGGCCCAGAACCCGGCCAGCCGGGCGGGGTCCGCGCAGTCGAACGTCACCTGGATCTCACGGGACATGCCGGTCCTCTCTAGACTTCCTGTCATGAGCTCTGCTGCTCCCTGGAGGGACTTCACCGCGGATCCCCGCCGCACCGAGACGGCCGGGCTGCGGGCGTCGGACCAGGACCGCGACGTGGTCCTCACCGTGCTGGGCGAGGGGTACGCCGAGGGCCGGCTGACCAGGCAGGAGTACGACGAGCGGTCGGACGCCGCGGCCACCGCCAGGACGCTCGGCGACCTGCCGGCGTTGATCCTGGACCTCGTCCCGGACAGACCGGTCGTGAAGGCCGTCGACCTGCATGCAGAGGCCGTGCGGAGGTGGCAGTCGCAACGCTGGCAGGCACTGTCGGGGTTCCTGGTCCCGACGCTGATCTGCTGGGTCGTGTGGGCGTCGATCGGCTTCCACTTCCCGTGGCCGATCTTCGTGACGCTGGGGACGATCGCCCCCCTGCTGCGGGTGGTCACGAACAAGACAGAGTTGGTCGCGCACCAGCAGCGCCGACTTGAGGAGGAGCAGCGCACGGCGCTCGAGGACCCGCGCCGCAAGCCCGCCGCCGAGTAGCTCATGCCTGCTCCCAACCGAGCGGCCGGTGCCTGTGCGGAAGTCCCGCGACCACCCGGGAGTAGGACTCGTCGGCCGCGCCGAGGATGTCGTCGTCGGGGATCGCCCCACCCAGGGTGAGGGTGTTCCAGCCCGACCGCCCGAGGTAGGCCATCACCGAGGCGTGGCCGGGATATCGTGCCAGCCACTCGTCCGCCTCGTCACGTCCGGTGCCCAGCTTGACCCCGAGTGTCTGCTCCCCCAGGAACGCGAAGATCTTGCCGGCCCGGGGAGCCTCCCCGACCTTGACCACCCAGCCGTCCTCGCGGAACGGGTTGTCGGGCCAGGCTCCCGGCTTGCCCAGGCAGTGCTCCCGGAGCCGCCGCACCGTCAGTCGGCCGGCCACCTCAGCGGGCCCCGGCCTCGACCATCTGACGCAGCTCCTTCTTCAGGTCCGAGATCTCGTCGCGCAGCCGGGCGGCGAGCTCGAAGTGGAGCTCGGCCGCGGCCGTGTGCATCTGGTCGGTGAGCGCCTGGACCAGCTCGGCGAGGTCCGCCGACGGCATCCCGGCAAGGTCGGCGGCGTGCCGTCCGGCGACCTTGGAGGACAGCCCCGGGACGGGGGCCTTCCCGCGCGACTGCTGCCGGCCACCTCCGCCGAGCAGCTCGGCGGTGTCCTCGTCCTCGCGCTGGAGCATCTCGGTGATGTCGG
>JBDTXF010000415.1:0-3552 GCA_040006355.1 Nocardioidaceae bacterium
CCAGGTTGTCCTCGGTGATCACCGGCTGCGGCGGGAACGAGACGACCTGCTCGCGAAGGTCGATCATGTAGCGCACCTTGTCGACGAACGGCACCACGATGTTCAGGCCCGCGGGCAGGGTGGCCTTGTACTTGCCGAACCTCTCGACGATCCCGGCCCTGGCCTGCGGCACGATGCGCACCGTCTTGACCAGCACCGCGATGGCGAACAGAACGACCAGGATCAACAGCACCAGTGCTGCTGTCATGGGTGCCCCCTTTCGGATTGTTGTGCGTGGATGGGAGTTCCTGCTCGGCCGGGGGTCTAGGGCCCGAGCTCGGGGAGCGGGTGCACGAGCGCGGTGGCTCCCTTGATCAGGAAGATCTCGACCTGGGCACCGGACTCGATCACGACGCTCTCGTCGTAGGGCCGGGCGGTCCAGATCTCGCCGCCGACCCGCACCTGTCCGGCATGGGCGGAGACGGTCTCGATGACCAGCGCCTGCCGGCCGACCAGCGCCTCGTGACCCTGCAGCAGCGTCGGACCGGAGTGCAGGCGTCCGACGACCGTGGGGCGCACCAGTCCGAGGGCGGCGACCGAGGCGGCCACGGCGGCCAGCACCTGCACGACCTCGGGGAGGCCCAGCAGTCCCGCCACCATGCCGACGACCGCGCCCGCGGCCAGCATCAGCAGGATCAGGTCGAGGCTGAACAGCTCCGCCACGCCGAGCGCGACGGCCAGGGCGAGCCAGACCTGCCACGCGTCGAAACCGTTGGGAAGCGCCATGCCTGCAGCCTATCCGCCGGGGTGCAGGCGCAACCCCTCAGAGACCTCGGCGGGGGTCGCGTCTGCGGGCGGACCAGCGGTCGTCCTCGTGGCTGAGCCGTAGTGGCATGCCGAACGTCGAGGACAGCACCTCCTCGCTCAGCACCTCCTCCATCGGGCCGGCGGCCACCACTGCTCCCTGCCGGAGCAGGAGCGCGTGGGTGAAGCCGGGCGGGATCTCCTCCACGTGGTGGGAGACCAGCACGGTCGCCGGGGACGTCTCGTCCATCGCCAGCGTCGACAGCGTGGCCACCAGGTCCTCCCGGCCGCCCAGGTCGAGCCCCGCCGCCGGCTCGTCGAGCAGCAGCAGCTCCGGGTCGGTCATCAGCGCGCGGGCGATCTGCACCCGCTTGCGCTCCCCCTCGGACAGCGTCCCGAAGGTGCGGTCCCGCAGCTGGGCGGCGCCGATCTCCTGCAGCAGGTCCTCGGCGCGCTGGTGGTCGAGACCGTCGTAGTGCTCACGCCAGCGCCCGATCACGCCGTACGACGCGGAGACCACCACGTCGTGCACCCGCTCGGCGCGGGGGATGCGCTCGGCCAGCGCGGCGCTGGTGAGCCCGATGCGCGGACGGAGCTCGAAGACGTCCACGGTGCCGAGCACCTCACCGAGGATCCCGGCCACCCCGGAGGTGGGGTGGATCAGTGCCGCGGCGACCTGGAGCAGGGTCGTCTTGCCGGCGCCGTTCGGCCCGAGGACGACCCAGCGCTCGTCCTCCTCGACCGTCCAGTCGACGCCGTGGATCAAGGTGGCCTCGCCACGGCGGACGGTCACCTCGGCGAGCTCCAGAACGGCGTCCATGTGCTGAGCGGTCTCCTGGTCGGGCGGCGGCGGTCGGTGGGGACTCGCCCCAACCTATACGGGGGCGGGGTGCCCGGGGTCCGCGGCACGGCCCCGCGCACGGTGCGTAGCCTCGACGCGTGAGCACGACCCCCCTGCCGCTCTCCGCGCGCTTCGCGCTGTGGTTCACCGCGTGGCTCGACGGCCGCAGCAGCCTCGACGACACCCGTGACGCCATCGTCGGGGAGGATGCCGCCCACCACGTCGTCGGGGTGCCCGGTTCGGCCGGGAGCCTGCCCCTGATCGTGGCGATGGGCCTGCTGCGCGGCTCGCGCGCCAGCGGCGCCGGGCTCGCCCTCCCGGTGCCGGGCGACCCCCTCGGCCTGGCCGGCCCCCGCCCGTTCAACGCCGAGGTCGTCGAGGCCGGGGAGGGTGTGGTGCTCGACGGGGCCGAACTCGGGCTGGTCCCCCACCGTGCCGGCGCCGGGGTGGTGTGGACCTGTCACCACGCGCTGTCCCACCGGCAGGTGCCCGATCCCTCGGAGGCGGAGGCGTCGCTGCGCCAGGCCCTGCTGCGCACGGCGGACGCGCTGGCCGACCTCGACGTCGCGCGCTGGCGCCCCGAGGTCGCCGACGAGCTGATGGCCCTGCGCAGGGCGGTCGACTTAACGTTCCCGGCCGCGACCGCGCCCCGCGCCGTACGGCTGGCGTCGCTGGCGACTCGCTGCCGGACGATCGTGGGGCTGGCGCTGGCGGACGAGGGTGGCGCGGTCACCGCCGCGGAGACCGAGGCCCGGAGGGCCGCGCTGGTGCCCCTGGACCGGGCCAGCCGGCGGGGTCTGGTGGCGGCCTGCTCCGCCAGCGTGTGGCCGGTCTCGCGATAGCCTCGCAGCGCCATGGACGACGCACCCAGGACCCTGCTGATCACCCTGACCGGGAAGGACCGGCCCGGTGTCACCTCCCTGATGTTCTCGACGCTGGCCGCCTTCGGGGTCGCGGTCCTCGACATCGAGCAGATCGTGCTGCGGCGGCGGCTGGTGCTGGGCGTCCTGGTGACCGTGCCGCGGGACTGGAAAGCGCTGCGGGCGGCGCTCGAGGCGGTCGCCGAGGACCTCGACATGCAGGTCGAGGTGGACCGTGGCACCGGTGACAACCGGCAGCGTCCCGAGGGTCGCAGCCACGTCACCGTCCTCGGGATGCCGCTCAAGCCGTCGGCCGTGGCGGCCATCGCCGGGCGGATCGCGGACAGCGGTGCGAACATCGACCGGATCGAGCGGATGGCGCGCTACCCGGTCACCGCGATCGAGCTGCACGTCTCCGGTGTCGACCCCGACCGGTTGCGGGTGACGCTGGCCGAGGAGGCGGCGGTGCAGTCGGTGGACGTCGCGGTGCAGCCCGCCAGCCTGCTGAGGCACGGGATGCGCCTGGTCGTGATGGACGTCGACTCGACCCTGGTGCGCGGTGAGGTGATCGAGATGCTGGCGGCGCACGCGGGCTGCCTCGCCGAGGTGCGGGCGGTGACCGAGGCCGCGATGCGAGGCGACCTCGACTTCGAGGAGTCGCTGCGCGAGCGGGTCGCCCTGCTGGCCGGTCTCGACGCGACCGTCCTGGACCAGGTCTACGACGGCCTCGAGCTGGCGCCGGGCGCCCGGACGATGGTGCGCACCCTCAAGCGGCTCGGCTACCGCTTCGCGATCGTGTCCGGTGGCTTCACCGCGGTCACGGACCGGCTCGCCGCCGAGCTCGGCATCGACTTCTCGGCCGCCAACGAGCTCGAGGTCGTCGAGGGACTGTTGACCGGGCGCCTCGTCGGAGCGGTGGTCGACCGGGCCGGGAAGGCCGACGCCCTGCGCCGGTTCGCCGCCCTCGCGGGAGTCGCGCCGGGAGCGACGGTGGCGATCGGGGACGGTGCCAACGACCTGGACATGCTCTCGGCCGCCGGGCTCGGCATCGCGTTCAACGCCAAGCCG
>JBDTXF010000416.1:0-3529 GCA_040006355.1 Nocardioidaceae bacterium
CCAGAGGTCGCAGGTTCAAATCCTGCCCCCGCTACGAGGAAACCGCAGGTCAGGGCCGGGTTCGTGGGTTACCACGGGTCCGGCTCTTGCGTTGATGTCAGCAAGGTGTCTGCTGACACTGCCGCGAGATGGCACTGCGTCGGGCCGTTTCGCGAAGACCAGTGAAGGCTGGCGAAGGTCCACGGAAGCCGGATCAGGCGACCTCTTGGCCAGCGACCCAGAGGTCAAGCAACTGCTGCTTTGACGACTGGGCTGGGTTCCGCTCGGTGTTCGTGATTCCTGCAGCCGGGGGTCTCCGCAGACAGCTTCGACATCGACCGCGCGTGTGGGCCAGGGCCTCGAGATCGGTGCGGCAGGATGTTCGTCGTGCCTGAAGAGCAAGCGGAGGCGGCCCCGGACGGGACCCGGGTCATAGTTGAACTCGAGCGGGAGCTCGCGGGGCTTCGCCAAGAGATTGCCCGACTCAAACGTCTGCTCAAGCTGACGGATGGCGAAGCGGCGCCGGCCAAGGGCTCTCAGACCGCCTGGTTCGACCAAGCTCCCGGGACGGTGGATGCGGAGTCGCCGCCGGCAACGAAGGTGAAGTTCTACGCGACGCTGTTCGGCGCAAGGTCCGACGTGTACGCCATCCGCTGGGAGAACGCTCGCTACGGCAAGTCGGGCTGGATGCCCGCGGTTGAGGGCGGCTGGCGCAAGGGAGTCAAGGCGAGCGATCAGCGCCATTTGCCGCTCACCGCGGACGTGTTGACGAGGCATTTGACGGGCGCCCATCATATTGGCTTGTACCCGATGCTTCCGGGTGACCGGACGTGCTGGCTGGCCGCGGACTTCGACGGCCAGGTCGCGATGTTGGATGCGCTCGCGTATCTCAAGGCGGCACGAGCCATCGGAGTGCCTGCGGCACTGGAGGTCTCCCGCTCTGGGGTGGGCGCACACGTGTGGATCTTCTTCACCGAACCCGTGCCTGCTGCGACGGCGCGTCAACTCGGGACTGGCCTGGTCCGAGAAGCGATTGCGGTGCGCGGGCGGATGGATCTGGCTTGCTACGACCGGCTTTTCCCGTCACAAGACGTCATCCCTGTTGGCGGGCTTGGCAACCTCATTGCTGCGCCGTTGCAGGGCAGCTGCCGCAAGGACGGCACAACCGTCTTCCTCGACCTTGCGACGCTCGAACCGCATCGGGACCAGTGGGATTATCTGTCGACCCTTGAAAGGCTCACCCCGAAGCAGGTAGCCAAGCTCGCTTCGCAGTTGCGCGAGCCCACCGTCGGCGTGGGAGTCGAGCGCCTACACAAGGCGCAGTCAACGCGCACCCAACCTCAGCCCGCGCCGCTCGTGCATCTCACCCTAGGCGGCACCGTCCACGTGCCAGGCGACGAGCTCAGCCCAGCGCTGTACGCGACGTTGAAGCACGCAGCCTCGACGGTCAACCCGGGGTTCTACGACCGGCAGCGGCGACGACAGTCGACCTGGAACGTCCCACGATTCATCCAGTCGTTCGACGAGACGCTGGACGGCCAGCTCGTACTGCCGCGGGGGCTACTCGACACCGCAACCAAGGTCCTCACTCAGGCGGGCAGCAAGATCCAGACCGACGACAACCGAGCCATAGGCACACCGACCGAGTTCACGCTGACTGCGGAGCTCACGCTCTCCCAGCAGGTCGCAGTCCGCGACGCGGTGGCGCATGACCTCGGTCTTCTGGTGGCCCCACCTGGCTCGGGCAAGACCGTCATGGCCTGCGCGGCGATCGCCGAACACGCGACATCGACACTCGTGCTCGTTGATCGCAAGACGCTGGCTGACCAGTGGCGTGCGCAAATCCAGGCGCTTCTCAACGTCAAGCCGGGACAGCTCGGCGGTGGCCGGTCCAAGCTGACCGGCGTCATCGACGTCGCGACCTTACAAACGCTGGCAAGGCGTGACGACATCGGCCAGACGCTGAGCGGCTACGGCCTTGTGGTGGTGGACGAGTGCCATCACGTCGCCGCGGCGGCCTTCGAAGCCGCAGTTCGCTCGATCCCCGCTCGCAGGTGGCTCGGGCTCACGGCGACGCCGTACCGCCGCGACCGACTCGACGATCTGATCAGGTTCCAACTCGGCCCCGTTCGACACCTCTTCGAACCCGCTGAGCACGGCACTCTGGAAGGCGCCGCGTCAGAGCGGCCGAAGCCGGTCCTGGTCGTCCACCCCACGACCTTCAGATACGACGGTCCCGCGGACCTCTCGGCGCCCGGAGCCATCGCAGGCGTGTACCGAGATCTCGCCGTCGATGAGAGTCGCAACGCGCAGATCTTGACCGACGTGGCCCAAGCGCTCTCACGCAGCCGCAACTGTCTCGTTCTCGCGCAACGGACCGCGCATGTTGATCACCTTGCTGAGCAGTTGGCCGGCCGCGGGCTCGAGCCTGTGATCCTCAAGGGCGGCATGGGTGTTCGCGCCCGGGCCGCGGCCATGCAGCGACTCCAGCGACCAGAGGGTGGGCCACCCTTGCTGGTTGTGGCGACAGGACACTTCGTGGGTGAAGGCTTCGACTGCCCCGATCTCGACACACTGTTCCTGGTCGCTCCGATCTCCTTCAAGGGCCGGCTCATCCAATACGCCGGGCGTGTGCTTCGGTCTCACCCCGGCAAACAGACCGCAGAGGTCCATGACTACCACGACCGAGAGACCCCGGTCCTCGCGGCGATGCTGTCCAAACGCGCACCGGGCTATGTCAGCCTTGGTTTCCCTGACCCGCGAAAGCAGTAGGGCACCAAGAGCCACGGCGCATCACGTTCGTGATCTCATGTGAGTCTCGTGAGTTTCTGTTCCACCTCGTAGCGGTCGCGTGCATTGCACGAGCACCAGCGCGCCTCGTCGGGCATGAGCTCGCGGAGGAATGCGTATCGCGCCTGGACCTGGCTGATCCACTTTGGCATTTCGACCGGCCGGGTGAGGTATCCGATGTCCTCCACGTCGAAGTCGGCGATTTCCCGGTCTGCAAGGATCTCTTCGGGTCGAGCGGTTTGATGCCCCGGCCGTCGACGACCACGTCGCGGTAGGCCTTGGGCGCCCAGAGCTGTCGGACCAGCTGCTCGTCGAGGGCGCCTGCGTCGGCGAGTCAGGCGAGGTCGTAGAGGTCTCGTGCGAGCGACACCCGACGGTAGCGTGCGAGTTTCTCGGCGATCGCCTCCTCCATCCGCACCACCGGCAGTGCGGGGAGGTCGAACCCGTACCGGCCATGGATAACCTGCGGCACAGGCTCGAGCACCTCGGCGGGCATGGCAAGTCCGTGGGGTGACAGTTCGAGCTTCGCTCCGATGTCGGGAGTCCCGAACGGCGTCTCTACCCGCAGATCGCCTCGGCGGACGTCGTCGCCCATGTGAATGATCGTGAAGCGGAAGCCGTCGACGTCGACGCCGTCGAGCGCTTGGAGGACATCGAGAGCGACGACCTCGTCCGGTGCGCTGAAGTCGAGGTCGGTGGAGAAGCGTCCTGCGCTGCCGGCTCGGAACTTCCTCAGCGCTGTCCCGCCCTTGAAGACCAG
>JBDTXF010000417.1:0-3521 GCA_040006355.1 Nocardioidaceae bacterium
AACCGGCGCTACCGCCGTGAGAGGGCGGCGTGCTAGGCCACTACACAACGGGGGCTCGAGCGGACGCAACTCTAGCCGAGGCCGAGGAACTGCGTCCAATCGCTGGGGTACTAGGACTCGAACCTAGACTAACTGGACCAGAACCAGTCGGGCTGCCAATTACCCCATACCCCATGGGTGGCTCCTTGCGAAGCCCGGACGAGAATACACGTCGCCCTCTCCGCCACCAAAACGAGCGGGGCCGTCGCCGACCGGCGGGCGGGTGCTGGTCTGCAGCCCCATCCGACGGGCCACCAGGACGACCAGCAGGGTGTAGACCCCCGACTGCGTCACGGTCAGCGCGATGTTCCACCAGCCGACCTCGGAGACGTTGAGGGTCGAGCTCAGGTCACCGAACGCGAGCGCCAGCCCGAAGGCCAAGAAGTTGTTCAAGACGTGCAGCGCGATGCCCGCCTCGAGCCCACCGGTGCGGGTCACCAGCCATCCCGCGATCAGGCCGAAGGCGAAGCGGTCCAGGAACAGCGGGGCGTTCTGGGTGCCGTGGGCCAGGGCGAAGAGGGTGGCGGTGGCGAGGATGGCCACCCACCGGCTGCCGAAGAAGGACCCGAAGGCCGCCAGCAGGTAGCCCCGGAAGAGGTACTCCTCACCGGCGGCCTGGAGCGGCGTCGTCAGCAGCACCACCAGGGCACTGAGCGCGGTGCTGACGGTGAGGGAGTTGAGCGAGCCACTGGGGTCCTCGCCGCTGCCACCGGGGATCAGCGACCCCACCAGGAGCTGGGCCACCAGAGCCACCAGAGCGAGCCCGAGACAGACACCGAGGAACCTCCACCGCAGCTTCGGCACGACCGAGGCCAGCCATCGCGGCCGCATCCGGTGCACGAACCGCATGATCAGCCAGGTGACCGGGATCATCGAGGCGATCCCGAGGTTGAGTCCCAGCAGCGCCGGCGGTCCGACGTGCTGGGGGTCCATGTCCCGGGTCAGGTCCGTCTGCCAGGCACCGCTCTGGAAGAGCGCCCAGACCGCGTTCACGACGAGGTAGACCAACGAGGCGCCGATGAAGAACGACACCACCGCCAGCAGCACCCCCACGACCGGTCTCCACCAGGAGTAGGTCCAGGTCCGCAGCATCAGGTGGTACGGCGTGGGCTCGGCGTGCGGGAACGCCCACGCCTCGGGTGGCAGCTCGCTCATCGTGCTAGCCCGCCAGCGCGGACCGCAGCCGCGTCAGCGACCGGTCGCGGCCGAGCAGCTCCATCGACTCGAACAGCGGAGGGGAGATCCGGCGTCCCGTGACCGCCACCCGCACCGGGCCGAAGGCGTTGCGCGGCTTGAGCCCGAGGCCGTCGACGAGCGACGCCCGCAGCGCGCCCTCGATGGCAGGGGTCACCCAGGTGTCCAGGTCGGTGAGCGCGTCGTGGGCGGCCTTCACCACCGCGCGCCCGGCGTCGTCGAGCAGCTTCGCCGCGTCGGCCGGGTCCCGCTCGAAGGCAGCGTCCTCGACGAAGAGGAACCCGAGCATGTCCACCGCCTCGGTCAGCAGGTTCATCCGCTCCTGGACCAGAGGCATCGCCGCGGCCAGCAGGTCCGCCTGCGCGGGCAGGACCGGGTCGGCCACCAGACCTGCGCGCTGCAGGTAGGGGGTGACCCGCGAGGTCATGTCCGCACGGCTCAGCAGCCGCATGTGGGAGGCGTTGATGGCGGCGAGCTTCTTGAGGTCGAACCGCGCGGGGTTGGGGTTCACCCGACGGATGTCGAAGGCCTCGGCCATCTCGGCCGTGCTGAACACGTCGCGGTCCGCCGCGATCCCCCAGCCCAGCAGGGCGAGGTAGTTGAGCACGCCCTCGGGCAGGTAGCCACCCTCGATGTAGTCGAGCAGGCCGGACCCGCGGTCCCGCTTGGAGAGCCGCTTGTTGCCCTCGCCCATCACGATCGGGAGATGGCCGAAGCGCGGCGCGCCGGTGCCGACGCCGATCGCCAGCAGGGCGTCGTACAGCGCGATCTGGCGAGGCGTGCTGGAGAGCAGGTCCTCACCGCGCAGCACATGGGTGATGCCCATCAGCGCGTCGTCGGTCGGGTTCACCAGGGTGTAGAGCGGGTCACCGTTCGCCCGCACCAGGGCGAAGTCGGGGACGTTCTCGGGCAGGAAGGTGACCTCGCCCCGCACCAGGTCCTCGAAGGTCAACGGCCGGTCGGGCACCAAGAGACGGAGCACGGCGGTGCGGCCGGCCGCCTCGAAGGCCGACCGCTGCCCGGCGTCGAGGTCGCGACAGAACCCGTCGTAGCCCTGCACCTTGGACCCGGACGCCTTGCGACGCGCCTCCACCTCGTCACTGGTGCAGAAGCAGTCGTAGGCCGACCCGGCCTCGTGCAGCCGGGCGGCGATGTCGCGATAGACGTCGAACCGCTCGGACTGGAGGTAGGGGCCGTAGGGCCCGCCGACCTCCGGTCCCTCGTCCCAGTCGAGGCCGAGCCACCGCAGCGAGTCCAGCACCGAGGCGTAGCCCTCGGCGGTGTTGCGCGCGAGGTCGGTGTCCTCGATGCGCAGCACCAGCGTGCCGCCGTAGTGCCGGGCGAACGCCCAGTTGAACAGGGCGGAGCGGGCGTTCCCGACGTGCAGGAAGCCGGTGGGCGATGGTGGGAACCGGACCCGGACCTGCGCCGGCTCCAGGTCGCCGATCACCGGGTCGGGACTAGTCACGGGCCACCACCTTGTTGGTCAGCGAGCCGATGCCGGCGACGGTCACCTCGACCTCGTCGCCGACCTCCATCGGGCCGACACCCTCGGGGGTGCCGGTCAGGATCACGTCGCCGGGCAGCAGGGTCATCACGCTGGAGACGTAGGACACCAGCGCCGGGACGTCGAAGACCATGTCCTTGGTGGTGCCGTCCTGGACGAGGTCGCCGTTCAGGTGCGTGGTCACCTTGAGGTCCGAGGTGTCCAGGTCGGTCTCGATCCACGGTCCCAGCGGGCAGAACGAGTCGAAGCCCTTGGCGCGGGTGAACTGCCCGTCGTTGCGCTGCAGGTCCCGCGCCGTCACGTCGTTGCCGACCGTGTAGCCGTAGACCACCTCTGCCACCCGCTCGAGGGTCACGTCGCGGCAGATGCGGCCGATCACCACCGCGAGCTCGCCCTCGTAGTGCACCTCGGAGGACTGTCGCGGGTAGAACACCGGGTCGCCGGGTCCGACCACAGAGGTGTTCGGCTTGATGAACATCAACGGCTCGGCGGGCAGCTCGTTGCCGAGCTCGGCGGCGTGCGCGGCATAGTTGCGGCCGATCCCGACCACCTTGCTGCGCGGGATCACCGGTGCCAGCAGCCGGACGTCGGCCAGCTTCAGCTCGGTGTCGGTGAGCTGGACCCCGACATAGAGGGGGTCGCCGGCCAGGGCGACGATCGTCGAGTCGTCGGCGGGGATCCCGAGCTCGTCGACGTCGCCGCTGATCACGCCGTACTGGGGCTCTTCACCCGTGGTGAACCTCGCGATACGCACACTCCGGAGCCTACCGGCGTGCGACAC
>JBDTXF010000418.1:0-3521 GCA_040006355.1 Nocardioidaceae bacterium
CCGGACGCGAGCTGCCCGGGCGCGTGGTCGCCACGTTCCTGCGCGGGACCCCGACCGCCCTGGACGGGAAGGTCCAGTGACCGACTCGCCGCTCTGGGTGCCGCTGGTGGTCCTGTTCGGGCTGCTGCTGCTGGCCTACCTCGCGATGTGGCTCGGCTGGCGTCGTCGCGGACGCAAGCACGACCTGCCGCCGCTGGTCGAGGCACCCGCGGAGGCCGACCTGCCGCCGGCGGTGCTGGAGGCGGGAGCCCGATACTTCGGCACCACGACCAGCGGCGACTGGCTCGACCGGGTCGTCGCGCGCGGTCTCGGTGCCCGCAGCAGCTGCCGCCTCTCGCTGTCCACCGAGGGCCTTGACGTGCTGCGGGTCGGCGGATCCTTCCGGATCCCGGCCGCCGCCCTGCGCGGAGCGCGTCACGACCGTGGCATCGCCGGCAAGGTCGTGCCGCCGCACGGGGTGCTCGTGGTGACCTGGCAGCACGGCGACCTCCTGCTGGACACCGGCTTCCGGCTCACGGACCCAGGGGTGAAGGACGCGCACGACGCATGGGTGCAGACGATCTCGACGAGGGCCAAGGAGAACGCCGCATGACCCAGTCAGCCCTGCTCGTCCTGGAGGACGGGCGGACGTTCCACGGCGAGGGCTTCGGCGCCGAGGGGGAGACCTTCGGGGAGGCGGTGTTCTCCACCGGCATGTCCGGCTACCAGGAGACGCTGACCGACCCGTCCTACCACCGCCAGGTCGTGGTGATGACCGCGCCGCACGTCGGCAACACCGGCATGAACGACGACGACCCGGAGTCGCGCAGGATCTGGGTCGCCGGCTACGTGGTGCGCGACCCCGCCCGCGTCCCGTCGAGCTGGCGCTCGGTGCGGACCCTCGACGACGAGCTGCGCGAGCAGGGCGTCGTCGGCATCTCCGGCATCGACACCCGCGCGCTGACCCGGCACCTGCGCGAGCGGGGCGCGATGAGGGTGGGCATCTCCACCACCGAGACGGACCCGGCCGCCCTGCTGAAGCGGGTGCTGGCCGCCGCGGAGATGACCGGCTCGGAGCTGGCCACCGAGGTGTCGACCCAGCAGACCTACGTCGTCCCGGCGGTCGGCGCGAAGCGGTTCATCGTCGCGGCCCTCGACCTCGGCATCAAGGCGAACACCCCGCGGATGCTGGCCCAGCGCGGTGTGGAGACCCATGTCCTGCCGGCGACCGCCACGCTCTCCGACGTGCTCGCCACCGGCGCCGACGGGGTGTTCTTCTCCAACGGCCCCGGTGACCCCGCGGCGACCGAGGGCCAGGTCGAGCTGCTGCGGGGCGTGCTGGCCCGCGGGCTCCCGTTCTTCGGCATCTGCTTCGGCAACCAGCTCTTCGGCCGGGCGCTGGGCTTCGGCACCTTCAAGCTGAAGTACGGCCACCGCGGCATCAACCAGCCTGTGATGGACCGCACCACCGGCAAGGTCGAGGTCACCGCGCACAATCACGGGTTCGCCGTCGATGCTCCTCTCGAGGGCGAGACGCAGACGCCGTACGGCGTGGCGACGGTGAGCCACGTGTGTCTCAACGACGACGTCGTCGAGGGCCTCGAGCTGCGCCGCGAAGGTGACCTGGTCGCGTTCAGCGTGCAGTACCACCCCGAGGCCGCGGCCGGGCCGCACGATGCGGCGTACCTGTTCGACCGGTTCGTGGACCTCCTCGAGGGGTCACCGGCTGCTCGACACGCCGACGAGAACCCTGATCCTGTGACCCCTCGGCGGGAGGACGGCTGACGTGCCGAAGAGAGACGACATCAAGAGCGTGCTGGTGATCGGCAGCGGGCCGATCGTGATCGGGCAGGCGTGCGAGTTCGACTACTCGGGGACCCAGGCCTGCCGGGTGCTGCGTGCCGAGGGCATCCGGGTGGTCCTGGTGAACTCCAACCCGGCGACGATCATGACGGACCCGGAGTTCGCGGACGCGACCTACGTCGAGCCGATCACCGCGGAGTACGTCGAGAAGGTCATCGAGAAGGAGCGGCCGGACGCCCTGCTGGCGACCCTGGGCGGTCAGACGGCGCTGAACTGCGCCGTCGCGCTGGACGCGGCCGGGGTGCTGGAGAAGTTCGGCGTCGAGCTGATCGGCGCGAGCATCGAGGCGATCGACCGCGGCGAGAACCGCGAGTCCTTCAAGCGGATCGTCGAGGAGCTCGGCGGCGAGACGGCACGCTCGGTGGTGTGCCACACGATGGCGGACTGCCTCGGCGCCGTCGACCAGCTGGGCTACCCGATGGTGGTGCGGCCCTCGTTCACCATGGGCGGCACCGGCTCCGGGATGGCCTACGACGCCGAGGACCTGCATCGCATCGGCGGCGCGGGTCTGGCGGCCAGCCCGACCACCGAGGTGCTCCTCGAGGAGTCGATCATCGGCTGGAAGGAGTACGAGCTGGAGGTGATGCGCGACACCGCCGACAACGTGGTGATCGTCTGCTCCATCGAGAACCTCGACCCGATGGGCGTGCACACCGGCGACTCGATCACGGTCGCGCCGGCGATGACGCTGACGGACCGCGAGTACCAGGCGATGCGCGACCTCTCGATCGGCATCATCCGCGCGGTGGGGGTGGACACCGGCGGCTGCAACATCCAGTTCGCGGTCGACCCGTCCGACGGCCGCCTGGTGGTCATCGAGATGAACCCGCGGGTGTCGCGGTCCAGCGCGCTCGCCTCGAAGGCGACCGGCTTCCCGATCGCCAAGATCGCCGCCAAGGTGGCGATCGGCTACACCCTCGACGAGATCCCCAACGACATCACCCTGGAGACCCCGGCGTCCTTCGAGCCGAGCCTGGACTACGTGGTGGTGAAGGTCCCGCGGTTCGCCTTCGAGAAGTTCCCGCTCGCGGACCCGACGCTGACCACGCACATGAAGTCGGTCGGCGAGGCGATGGCGATCGGCCGCAACTTCACCGAGGCACTGCAGAAGGCGCTGCGCTCCCTGGAGAGCAAGGCCGCGCCCTTCGACTGGAGCAAGGAGTGGGTGGACCTCGACAAGGCCGCCCTCCTCGTCGAGATCAGCGTCCCGCACGACGGTCGGCTGAAGAAGGTGATGGACGCGATCCGTGCCGGTGCGACGCCGGAGGAGATCTTCGAGG
Organism: Nocardioidaceae bacterium; assembly: GCA_040006355.1. Lineage (GTDB taxonomy): Bacteria > Actinomycetota > Actinomycetes > Propionibacteriales > Nocardioidaceae > Nocardioides_B. Next base: position 3,123 of record JBDTXF010000418.1, read on the forward strand.
CGACCAAGATCGACCCCTGGTTCCTCGACCAGCTGGTGCTGATCAACGAGGTCGCCGCCGAGCTCACCGCCGCCGACGAGCTGACCCCGCCGCTGCTCCGGCGCGCGAAGCGGCACGGCTTCTCCGACGAGCAGATCGGCAAGATCCGCGGCCTGCGTCCCGACGTCGTGCGGGGGGTGCGGCACGCCCTCGGCATCCGGCCGGTCTACAAGACCGTCGACACCTGCGCGGCGGAGTTCGCGGCGCGCACGCCGTACCACTACTCCTCCTACGACGAGGAGACCGAGGTGCGCCCGCGCGAGAGGCCGGCGGTGATCATCCTCGGCTCGGGGCCGAACCGGATCGGCCAGGGCATCGAGTTCGACTACTCCTGCGTGCACGCGTGCATGGCGCTGTCCG
>JBDTXF010000419.1:0-3521 GCA_040006355.1 Nocardioidaceae bacterium
CGAGCTTGAGCCGCTCCCCGTCGTACGTCGTCCAGGCGCCGGGCGCGGGGGTGCAGGCCCGCACCCGCCGGTCGACCGCCACCGCCGGCTCGAACCAGTCCACGTGGGCGTCCTCGACGGTGATCTTGGGAGCCAGGCTGATCCCCCCGGACGGCTGTTCGCGGGCCTCCAGGCTGCCGTCCTCGATGCCGTCGAGGGTGCGGACCAGCAGGTCGGCCCCGCCGTCGGCGAGACGGGCGAGCACGTCGCCCGCCGTGTCGTGGGGGCGGACCACCTCGGTCATCACGCCGTAGGTCGCACCGGCGTCGAGCGCCCGCACGATCCGGAAGGTGGTCGCCCCCGTGACCTGGTCCCCGGCCCAGAGCGCGTGCTGCACCGGGGCGGCCCCGCGCCAGGCCGGCAGCAGCGAGAAGTGCAGGTTGACCCAGCCGTGGGGTGGGATGTCGAGAGCGCTCTGCGGGAGCAGGGCACCGTAGGCAACCACCGGGCAGCAGTCCGGGGCGAGCGCGGTGAGCTCGGCCAAGAAGCCGGGGTCGCGCGGGTGGGTCGGCCTCAGCACCGGCACACCGAGCTCCGCGGCCCGCTGCGCGACGGCTGACGCGACCAGCCGACGGCCACGACCGGCGGGCGCGTCGGGGCGGGTGACGACTCCGACGAGGTCGTGGCCACTGGCGGCGACCGCGTCGAGCGAGGGCAGGGCCGGCTCGGGAGTGCCGGCGAAGACCACCCGCATCAGAGGCCGAAGCCGTTCGTCGGGTGCGGGGAGACCTTGACCCGCAGCGGGTCGGCACCGAACCAGTCGGACTCGCGGATCGCCTTCATCGCCGAGCGACGCGTCTCCCGGTCCAGCCGGTCGACGAAGATCACGCCGTCGAGGTGGTCGGTCTCGTGCTGGATGGCGCGGGCGAGCAGCTCGTGGCCCTCGACCCGCAGCGGCTCCCCGTGCATGTCGAAGCCCTCAGCGACGACGCGCATCGCCCGCAGGCACTCGAAGGTCAGCTCGGGCAGGGACAGGCAGCCTTCGGGGCCGAGCTGCTCCTCCTCGGACAGGTCGAGGGTGGGGTTCACCAGGTGGCCCAGCTCGCCGTCGACGTGCCAGGTGAACACCCGCAGCCCGACCCCGATCTGTGGGGCGGCCAGCCCGGCCCCGGGCGCCTCGAGCATCGTGTCGGTGAGGTCCGAGACGAGCCGGCGCAGCTCCTTGTCGAAGGTGGTCACCGGCACGGCGGGCGTGCGCAGGACCGGGTCCCCGAACAGGCGGATCGGCTGGACGGCCACGGAGCGGCTCCTCGGGACGGATGCGTGGGGCAGGACGGACGGCGCCCCAGTCTACGGAGTTCGCACGGCTACCCGAGCGCCACCGGGTCGACCTGCACCCGCACGGGTGGCAGCTTTCTGGCCGACCGCACGCCCTGCATCTCCACCAGGGTCCGCGAGAGCTCGTCCCCGGCGGCCCGCGGGACCCGGATCACCGCCCGCAGCGTCGAGGGCTCGTCGGGCTGGGTGCCGACCGCCAGCGGCACCGCGCCGAGCACCTCGCCGCCGCGGGGCAGCCGCAGCGAGTCCAGCGCCGAGGTCACGTCGACGTCGGGCCCGGACAGGCTCGCCAGCCGGGACGCCGGTGGCAGGTGCGCGGACCGGCGCTCCTCGAGCTCACGACGGGCGAATCCGGCCGGGTCCCAGCGGACCAGGGCCTGCAGGGCCGGGTGCGACGGCTCGCCGACCGCGACCACCCGGCCCCCGGCCTCTGCCGGCCTGGCCAGGGCGGCGGCCCCGAGCCACCGGCGCAGCGCCTCCTCCGCGGTCCGCAGGTCGGTCCGGGACAGCATCAGCCAGGTGTCGAGCAGCACCACGCAGGCGTAGCCGCCCTCGACCACCGGCTCGGCCCCCGGCGTCGCCACCACCACCGCGGTGCCCGGGTCGACGCCCGCCAGCACCCGGTCGCCCGCCGAGGTCCGCACCGGCACCTGCGGGAACGCCCGGCCGATCTCCTCCGCGGTGCGCTGGTCCCCGAGCACGGGCGCGCGCAGGCCGTGGCCGCTGCACTCCGAGCATGCCCAGGCGTGCTGCTCGGTGCCGCACCAGCGGCAGGACGGCGGTCGGTGCGCGGCGGTGAGCTGCAGCGGCCCCGCACACACCGGGCACCGCGCCGGGGTGCGACAGCTGTCGCAGGCGAGGGCCGTGACGTAGCCCTGCCGGGGAGTCTGCAGCAGCACCGGCCCCAGAGCGAGACCCGCCCGGATCGCGTCGTACGCCGTGCGCGGCAGCCGGGCGGTGCGTGCGTGGGGGTCGCGCTCGAGCTCGCGGTCGGTGGCGCCGGTGATCGAGACCTGCGGGGCGGTGGCACGCAGCGTCGCCCGGTCGGCGGCGAGCTCGTGGGCCCAGCCGGTGCGCAGGAGGTAGGCGCCTTCGACGGTCCGCGCGAACCCGCCGACCAGGGCGGCGCACTGCTCCTCCCTGGCCCGCAGCAGCAGCACCTCGCGGGTGTGCGGGTAGGGCGCCCGAGGCTCGGCGTACAGGTCGTCGCCGTCGTCCCACAGCGCGAGCAGGCCGAGGTCGCGGACCGGCGCGAAGGCGGCGGCCCGGGTCCCGAGCACCACCTGGACCGCGCCGCGAACCACGGCGAGGAAGGCCCGGTAGCGCCTGGCCGGACCCGCGTCCGCGGTGAGCACGACGTGCCGTCCCGGCCCGAGAACCGCGGTCAGTGCGGCGTCCACGCGGGCGACGTCCTTGTGGTCGGGCACGCAGATCAGCGACCCGCGCCCCGACGCCAGGGTGGAAGCCGCTGCCTCGGCGAGCAGGGTCGGCCACGAGGCACCGGGCATCGCCGACCAGACCGCGTGCGGCGACTTCCCGGCGCCCAGTCCGGCGACGAAGGCAGGACCCCGCTCGTAGGGCGCCCAGGCCTCGTGGGCCGCGCGCAGGGCGTCCGGGACCGAGTCCAGCGGCGGGGCGGACACCGACTCCTGCTTCTCGGTCGTCGCATGGCGGCCGGGCACCGCCAGCCGCAGCACGTCGGAGCGGGTGCCGGCGTAGCGAGCGGCCACGAGGCCCGAGAGCCGGGCGACCGCCGGGGACAGCACCGGCTCGGCGCTCACCGCGCGACGCAGCGGTGCCAGACGCCCCGCGTGCTCGCTGTGCTCCACCCGGTCCAGCACGAAGCCGTGCACGTCCTGGCCCGCGAACCGCACCTTGACCCGCGACCCCGGGACCACGCTCTCGTGCATGCGGGCAGGGACCAGGTAGTCGAAGGGCCGGTCGAGGTGCGCCAGCGCGACGTCGACCAGGACCCGCGCGACGGGCAGCTCGGGAGCCGCGTCCACCTGTTCGGGCAACGAGGCGGCGCCGTCCCGTGCCTGGCGCGCTCGGGCCCGGGCGAGCGCCGGCATCAGCGCCGGCTGGCCCCGGGTCTCCTCGTCACCCGCCCGCTCGTCGTCCACCGAGCCATCCTCGCAGTCCCCGCCGACCACCCCTGCGGCGCGCAGCCCGCAGGCCCGGCGTGCCAGTTTCGCGGTCCCGGC
>JBDTXF010000420.1:0-3509 GCA_040006355.1 Nocardioidaceae bacterium
CACCCTTCGAGGCGATCACCATGAACACCAGCAGGGAGATCTGCTCGCCGATCGCGAGCGGCTTGCCGAGTGCCTCGGCGATGAACAGCGAGGCCATCGTGAGGTAGATCGCCGTGCCGTCGAGGTTGAAGGAGTAGCCCGTCGGGATGACCACGCCGACGGTGGTCTTGTCGACCCCGGCATGCTCCATCTTGGCCATCACCCGCGGCAGTGCCGACTCCGAGGAGGACGTCGACAAGATCAGCAGGAACTCCCGCGCGAGGTACCTGAACAGCGAGAAGATGTTGACCCCGGTGGCGAGCCGCAGGACCGTGCCCAGCACCACGAAGACGAACAGGAAGCAGGTGATGTAGAAGGCGATCATCAAGGTCGCCAGGCTCTTGAGAGCATCGACGCCGGTCTCGCCGACGACGGCGGCGATCGCGCCGAAGGCTCCGATGGGGGCGGCCCACATGATCATCGCGAGCACCCGGAAGACCACCCGCTGGATGTGCTCGATGCCGCGGATCACCGGCTTGCCGACGGGCCCCATCGCCTGGACGGCGAAGCCGACGAGCAACGCGACCAGCAGCGTCTGCAGGACCTCCCCCGTGGTCAGCGCGGACACGAGCGTGGTCGGCACGATCCCGATCAGGAACTCCGTCGTGCTGCCGCTGTCCGTGGCCTGGGCGGCCCCGACCTTGGCCACGTCGGCGGTGAGGTTCAGCCCCGACCCCGGGTGCAGCACGTTGCCGACCACCAGGCCGATGGCGAGGGCGAAGGTGGACATGGTCAGGAAGTAGCCGAGCGCGAGGCCACCGACCTTGCCGACGTGGGCGGCGCTGGCCACCGACCCGACGCCCAGCACGATGGTGCAGAAGATCACCGGCGAGATCATCATCCGGATCAGCGCCACGAACGTGGTCCCGACGGGCTTGAGCCCGACCGCGAAGTCGGGTGCGACGAGGCCGACCGCGATGCCGAGCAGCACCGCGAGGATCACCGCCATGTAGAGGTAGTGCGAGCGGTCGCGTCTGGGTGCGGACGGGCCGGCAGGGCCGGCGGCGGGGTGGGTCACGGACGTCATGGGTTCCTCCACTGAAGGTCGGGGCTGAGCCGATCCTGCCGGGCGACGTGACTGCCGTCACTCTTGTGTTCGTTGTGTTCACGCAAGCCTCGTTGGGGTGAGAATGCCCAGGTGTCCCCGCGCCCCAGCACCGTCGCCCGCCAGATCCTGGTGCTGCAGGTGCTCGTCGTCCTGGCCGTGGTGGCCGGCGCCGTGGCCCTCGCCGACGCCGACGCCCGGCGCGGACAGATCGACAGCGCCCGGGACCGCGCCCTGGCGGTCGCGGTCTCGGTCGCCGACACCCCACAGGTGCGCCGCGCGCTCGGCACGCCGGTCCCGTCCACCGCCATCCAGCCGTTCGCGGAGCGGGTGCGCCGCGACTCCAGGACCGACTTCGTGGTCGTGATGTCCCTGAGCCGGATCCGCTACTCCCACCCCGACCCCTCCCTGATCGGCGGACGGTTCATCGGCGACCTGGGAGGCGCCCCCCAGGGCAGGGAGTTCACCCAGGAGTACACCGGCACCCTCGGCCGCTCGATGCGCGCGGTCGTCCCGGTGCGGTCCGCCGACGACTCGCGCGTGGTGGCCCTGGTCTCGGTCGGCATCACGATGGAGCGCATCCAGGACGCGCTCACCGACCGGCTGCCGACCATCGGGCTGGCCGCGGCGGTGGTCCTCGGGGTGGGCCTGCTCGGGGCCTGGCTGATCAGCCGGCGGCTGCGGCGACAGACCCACGGCCTGGGCGAGCAGGAGATCACCCGGATGTATGAGTACTACGACGCGGTGCTGCACGCCGTCCGCGAGGGCCTCCTGCTCGTCGACACCGAGGGCCGCGTCCAGCTGGTCAACGAGGAGGCGGAGCGGCTCCTCGGCCTGGACGCCACGTGCCTCGCCCGGCCGTTGGCCGACGTGGGCCTCCCCGAGTCGCTGACCCGCGCGGTGCTGGCGGTCGACGCAGGGGCCGACGAGATCCACCTCGTCGACGACGCGGTCCTGGTCGTCAACAGCGCGCCGGCCCGCTGGCAGGGTCGCGAGGTCGGCACGGTGGTCACCCTGCGTGACCACACCGAGATCCAGGCGGTCGCCGGTGAGCTGGACACCGTGCGCGGGCTCGCGGAGTCCCTGCGCTCACAGAACCACGAGGCGGCCAACCGGCTGCACACGGTGGTGTCCCTGGTCGAGATGGGCCGCTCCGCGGAGGCCCTGGACTTCGCCACCGAGGAGCTCGCGGTCGCGCAGCTGCTCACCGACCGGGTCGTCGGGTCGGTCTCGGACCCGGTGGTCTCGGCCCTGCTGCTGGGCAAGACCGCGCAGGCCGCCGAGCGGGGCGTCGCGCTGCGGCTCTCGGAGGACACCGAGGTGACCGGCATGCTGGTCGACCAGCGCGACGCGGTCACGATCTTGGGCAACCTCGTCGACAACGCGCTCGACGCGGTCGGCGAGGCGCGCGCCCGGGTGGTCGAGGTGGCGGTGACCGGGACGGAGCAGGGGCTCCACGTCCGCGTCTCGGACTCCGGTCCCGGGCTGGCCCCGGAGTTCGCCGAGCAGGTCTTCGAGCGCGGCTGGTCGACGAAGACCGCCGACGGCCCGGTCGGCCGAGGCCTGGGGCTGGCCCTGGTGGTCCAGGCGGTCCGCAAGTACGGAGGCCACATCGAGGTCGGCACCTCCGGGCTCGGTGGCGCGGAGTTCGACGTCCGGATCGGGAGCGTCGGGTGAACGTGCAGGTCCTCGTCGTCGAGGACGAGGAGCTCTCCGCCCAGGCGCACGCCGACTACGTCCGACGTACGGCCGGGTTCGAGCTCGCCGCGGTGGCGCGATCGTCCGTGGAGGCCCTGCGCGAGCTGCGGCGGGTCCCGGTGGACCTGGTCCTGCTGGACATGCACCTTCCCGACGGCCACGGCCTCGGTCTGCTGCAGCGGATGCGCGCCGACGGCCACCTGTGCGACGTGATCGCGGTGACGGCCGCGCGCGACGTGGAGGTGGTCAAGCGGGCCGTGGCCCAGGGGGTCGTGCTCTACCTGCTCAAGCCGTTCACCTACGCGGGCTTCCGCACCAAGCTCGACCAGTACGCCGACTACCGCGCGCACCTGCTGTCCACCGAGCGCACGGTCGGCCAGGCGGAGGTCGACGAGATGCTGGGGGTCCTCCGCACCGCACCACAGGGCTCGTCGCTGCCGAAGGGGATGAGCGTGGACACCCTGCGTGAGGTCACGCTCGCGCTCGGCGACGGGGTCGGACGGTCGGCCTCGGAGCTCGCGACCGCGGTCGGCAGCTCCCGGGTGACCGCCCGCCGCTACCTGGAGTACCTCGCCGCCGAGCGGGTCGTCGAGCGCAGCGTGCGGTACGGCGGGAGCGGGCGCCCCGAGGTGGACTACCGCTGGACCGGGGCCTGACGGGTCAGCCGACGGTGACCGTGGCCCCGGCGGCCCCACCGTCGACGGGCTCCATCGACTCGGCGATCCGC
>JBDTXF010000421.1:0-3508 GCA_040006355.1 Nocardioidaceae bacterium
GACCTCGCTCGGGGGACGGGTCCGCATCCGGGTGGCCGGGTCGGCGGCGTCGTCGGCATCGGCGACCTCCTCGGGGGTGCCGCCGAGCAGGTCGAGGGTCGCGCCGCCGCCCATGCCGTGCTCCGCGGCCTTGCGCAGGTTGCCCACCGGGGCCAGGGCGACCACCCGGCGGGCGTGCGCGGCGGACGGCTGGTTGGCGAGCCACAGCACGAGATGCCCGCCTGCGGAGTGACCGACCAGCGTGACGGTCGTGGTGGGGATGCCGACCTCCTCGAGCAGCCGCGGCGTGGCCGTCAGTGCGGCGTCCACGTCGTCGCCGGTGGCCGGCCAGCCGCCTGCGCCCCCGACGCGGCGGTACTCCGGGACGGCCACGACGTACCCCAGCTCGGCGAGCGCCTCGGCCAGCGGACGGGCGTGGCGGCGGTCGAACGCCTGCCGCCAGAAGCCACCGTGCACGTAGAACAGCAGCGGGCGCGGGTGGGTCGGACCGGGCGGCAGGTGCACGTCGACCAGGCCGTCGTCGTGCGTCGCGTAGCGCAGCACCGCGTCCGGCAGGCCGGCGTCGCGGGTGGTCAGGTCCACGGGGTCCACGGGGTCCATGGGGCCCACGCTAGCCACCTCCACGGGCTGCCCCTAGGCTCGCGGGCATGACGAGATGGGAATACATGACCGCGCCGGTCCTGGTGCACGCCACCAAGCAGATCCTCGACAACTTCGGTGCGGACGGCTGGGAGCTGGTCCAGATGGTGCCCGGGATGAACCCGGAGAACCTGGTCGCCTACTTCAAGCGGCCCCAGCCGTGACCCCGGAGGAGAAGCTGGCCGAGATGGGGCTCGCGGTGCCCGAGGTCGCCACGCCGGTGGCCGCCTACCTCCCCGCGGTGCGCAGCGGACATCACGTGTTCACCTCCGGCCAGCTGCCGATGCGTGAGGGCCGGCTGATCACCACCGGCAAGGTCGGCGGCGAGGTCACTGCGGAGGAGGCCGTCGAGTGCGCCCGGCAGTGCGCGCTGAACGCGCTCGCGGCGGTGCGCGCGGAGGTCGGCGAGCTGTCGGCGGTCAAGCGCATCGTGAAGGTCGTCGCGTTCGTCGCCTCGACGCCGGACTTCACCGGCCAGCCGGGGGTCGCCAACGGCGCCTCCGAGCTCTTCGGCGAGGTGTTCGGCGAGCTCGGGCGGCACGCCCGCAGCGCGGTGGGTGTGCCGGTGCTCCCCCTCGACGCGCCCGTCGAGGTCGAGCTGGTCGTCGAGGTCTAGCCGTGGACGCGACCCGTCGGCTGCCCGCCGACCTCGTCGAGCACGCCCTGGCGTTCACCGACGGCACCCGCGAGCCGGTGGAGCCCAAGCACGCCTCGACGGTCGTGCTGCTGCGCGCCGGTGACGGGCAGCCCGGGGGACTCGAGGTCTACCTGCTGCGCCGGCACGTCGACATGGCCTTCGCCGCCGGCATGTGCGTCTTCCCGGGGGGCGGGGTCGACAAGCGCGACTTCGACGCCGACATCGGCTGGGTCGGCCCGTCGCCGACGGAGTGGGCTGGGCTGCTGGGGACCGACGAGGCGTTCGCGCGGGCCCTGGTCTGCGCCGCGGTGCGGGAGACGTTCGAGGAGTCCGGCGTGCTCCTCGCCGGGCCGACCGCTGGGTCGGTGGTCCAGGACACCACCGGGGACGACTGGGAGGAGGACCGCCGGGCGCTCGAGGCGCGTGAGGTCTCCTTCACCTCGTTCCTCCGTCTGCGCGGGCTGCGGCTGCGCACCGACCTGCTGAGGCTGTGGGGGTCCTGGGTCACCCCCGTCTTCGAGCCCCGCCGGTTCGACGCCCGGTTCTTCGTCGCAGAGATGCCCGCCGGTCAGGTCACCCGCGACGTGTCCACCGAGTCCGACCAGGTCGTGTGGCTGCCGGTGCGTGAGGCGCTCCGATCCGTCGACGATCACGAGATGCTGATGCTCCCCCCGACGTACTGCACCTGCCTGGAGGTCTACGACTTCGCCGACCCCGCCGAGGTGCTCGTCGCGGCGGAGGGCCGCGACCTGACCCCGGTCGAGCCGGAGGCGCTGGTCGACGACGAGGGTGCCTACCTGTCGATCCCCGATCGGCTGGTCCGGCTGGCTGAGGACGTGGGATCCAGGAACCATCGGCGAGCCTGGTGACGGCGTGGGCCGGTGGCCGGTTCGGTGAGCGGGCACGCTGCGTGCTGGCTCCGAACCCCGACATCATGACGCTCGACGGGACCAACACCTGGGTGCTGCGCGAGCCGGGCTCGTCGCGCTCGGTCGTCGTCGACCCCGGCCCGTCGATCCCCTCGCACCTGGATGCGGTCGCGTCGTACGCCGGCGACGTGGGGCAGGTGCTGCTCACCCACGGGCACCTCGACCACTCGGAGGCGGCCCGGTCGTTCGCCGAGCGGATGGGCTGTGGGGTGCGGGCGCTCGACCCCCGGCAGCGGTTCGGGGACGAAGGCCTCGGCGACGGCGACGTCGTGGAGCTCGACGGACTGGAGATCCGGGTGGTGAGCACCCCCGGGCACACCTCGGACTCGCTGTCCTTCGTGCTGCCGGCCGAGCGCGCGGTGCTCACCGGCGACACCGTGCTCGGCCGCGGCACCACCGTGGTGGCGCACCCGGACGGGCAGCTCGGCGCCTACCTCGGCTCGCTGAGGCGTCTGCACGCCCTGGCCGAGGCGCACGAGATCGACGCCGTGTGGCCCGGACACGGCCCGGTCCTCGACGACGCGCTGGCGGTGCTGGACGGCTACCTCGCGCATCGACGCCAGCGTCTGGAGCAGGTCCGCGAGGCGCTGCGCACGCTGGCCGACCAGCCGCTCACCGAGGACGAGCTGCCGCGGGCGGTCGTGGAGTCGGTCTACGCCGACGTCGACCCGGTGCTCTGGGGTGCCGCCGAGCTCAGCGTCCGCGCCCAGATCGAGTATCTCCGCGCCACCCGCTGAGCCGGTCCCGGGTCAGCGGGCGCGGCGGGACATCCGCTCGAGGTCCATGATGACCACCGAGCGGGGCTCCAGGCGCAGCCAGCCGCGCGACGCGAAGTCGGCGAGCGCCTTGTTGACCGTCTCGCGGGAGGCGCCGACCAGCTGGGCCAGCTCCTCCTGGGTGAGGTCGTGGTGCACGTGCACGCCGTCGTCGGCGGTCCGGCCGAAGCGGTTCGCCAGGTCGAGGAGCGCCTTGGCGACCCGGCCGGGGACGTCGGAGAAGACCAGGTCGGCGACCACGTCGTTGGCGTGCCGCAGCCGGCCGGCGAGCTGGGTGAGCAGTCCGCGGGCGACGGCCGGCCGTCCGTCCAGCCAGCGCAGCAGGTCCTCATGGGACAGCGAGGAGAACGTCGCGTCGGTGACGGCGGTGACCGTCGCGGAGCGGGGACCCGGGTCGAACAGCGACAGCTCGCCGAACATCTGCCCGGGGCCGAGGATGGCCAGCAGGTTCTCCCGCCCGTCGGAGGAGGTGCGGCCGAGCTTCACCTTGCCCTCGGTGACGATGTAGAGCTTGTCGCCCTCGTCGC